>DATAWG010000099.1 GCA_036267355.1 Pirellulales bacterium
CGGACCGAACGGCTGCGGCCCCAACGGCGCAGGCCCCGGCGGCCCCGGCTATGGTCCCTTGCCTCGCGGCGTAGGCGGAACGTATGTCGGCCCGGAAGGCCCGCCGACCGGGGCGGTCGCCTATCCGTACTACACAAACCGCGGCCCGCGCGACTACCTCGATCCGAACCCGCCAAGCATCGGCCCGTGATGCTCGACACTCAAGCAATTTCAAAAACGCCCGGCGACTGTCCCCGCTGCGTCACCAAAACGTCCGGGGACTGTCCCCCTCTGCGTCACGTGAGGACCGTCCCCCTCTGCGCCATCAGCGGACAAATGCAAACGCCTCGCGCCGATAAGCGAACTCTCGGGATGCAAATCTCAGTCACTCGCTTACCGACGCTCGGCATTTGCATCGGCCATGGCATTGCCGCGTGGGATCGAATCACAACCGCAGCAAATTCAGTCGAAGCGTTGTCCCGGAGCCGGTCGAAGCGGAGTTGGCAAAGGTTCCGCTAAGTGTTCCGACCGTGACCGTCGAACCAGACGCAACGCTCGGCAAGCCGGTCGAGATCGTCAGGGTTCCGTTGCCATCGCTGTCGGTCGTCAATGTGCCGACAGTCGTGCCATTGATGGCGACTGTGAGCGAACTGCTTGCCGCGGCGTCGCTGATGCTGATGGTCAGCGAACTGGTGGTCGAGCCGTGTGAACTGGTTGTCGTCAACGTTGCGGCGCCGCTCGCCGAGGCATTGCTGGAATCGGTGAGCGATGCCGTAAGGCTCGAAGAAGTCGAGCTCATGCAGCCGCCGCCCGATCCGTTGCCGGTCGAGGTCGAGGTGGCGAAGGTGCCGCTGAGCGTGCCGACGGTCACCGTGTCGCCGGCGGCCACGCTGGTAGGGAAGTTCGATTCCGACAATCGGAGCGTGCCGGCGCCGGATGCGTTGGTCTCCAAGACCCCAACGGTCACGCCGCCGATCGCCACCGTCAGCCTCGTGTCGACGGCTTCGCCGGTCACGCTGACCGTGAGATTGTTGCTCGTGCTGCCGTTTCGTCCGCTGACGACCGAATAGCTGACCGTGCCGGTTCCGGTTCCACCGCTGGTGTCGGTGAGCGACGCCGAGAGAATTGTGCCGGAACTCGAATAGCTGGCGTTAAGCCGGCCTGCAATCGCGTTGCCGACGAATCCGGCACCTTGCGCCGCTCCGAAGTGTGCGATGGCCGGGACGACCATCGCCGGCAAAATGGGATGGGCCGCCAGCATACTGCGCGATTCCAGGTGTTCACCGCCGAGCCGTCGAAGCCAATAGGTTCTCTTTTCGCGTTTCATGGCAATGATCTCCGTCCGCCGAATAAGCCCCCGATCCGAACGCAACAGTCCTGCTCCTGCGAATAACCGTTGCCAACCGATGAGCCGCTAACCGCCGTACTCCATGCCTCGAATGGGCTTGCGATGAGCAGGCTTGCGCTGAGAACGCCCCCGATGTTCTCGGACTCCGTAACTATGGTCACCGAAATCAACGTGAAACAGACGCATGTAATCGCAGCGACGAGCAAATTTCGTTTGCACGCCGGCGAATGAGAGAACCGGAATGCGAAAATTGCGTCGGTTGCCCGCGAAGGACGTGACGCTTAGTATTGACAAAGCGCCGGAACGGCAATCATCCGATGGGCCCCCATGCCGGCGACTTTGCGCGGCATGTTCGGCGCGCGATGGACGTGGCCACTCAAGGCTGCGGGCATGGCGCCATGAATCCACGGGGAAGCTAGCCGTAAACGGCGGAGAATAGATGAGCACGGAGATTTCAAAGAAGCGGTCCGCCGGTCGGCTCGAGCTGCTTCAACGCGCGCGGCGCGGCGACCGGCAGGCCTTGGACGATCTACTCGGCGCTTTCCGTGAGTATCTGGCGAGGGTCGCCCAAACTCAATTGCGGCAGCAGATTCAAGGCAAAGCCGACGGATCGGACCTAGCCCAGGAAACGCTCCTCGAGGCACATCAACATTTCGCCGGCTTCCGGGGGAACAGCGAAGCTGAATTCGTGGCCTGGCTGCGAACGATTTTGGCCGGACTGGTGGCAAATCACATGCGTCGCTATCTCGGCACGCAGCGTCGCAACGCCCGGCTCGAGCGACCGCTGGAAGTCGAGAAACCCGGCGAAGCGAGCGACACGCTCGTCCGCTTGATCGCGAATGGAAGCACGCCGAGCGAACAAGCCATGGGCCACGAGGCGCAAAGACGCCTGGATGCAGCCTTGCAGCAACTGCCGGAACATTATCGGCAAGTGATCGTCTTGCGACGCATCGAAGGACGGCCGTTCGCTGAGGTTGCGGCTCGCATGGGCCGAACCGTGCAAGGGGCGGAAAAGCTCTTGGCCCGCGCTTTGGCCCGCTTGCAGCGCGTCATGGAAGCGTAGGTTCCAGGGGAAAATAATCTGGGCAACCGGAATTCATCCCGAGGCCGTCGCCGAGGTTATGCTTCGGGCGATTCTCCGCCCGCGCGGACGACCGACTCCTGTCGTCAACGCCACTCATCGACGCGCGGCGTGCTGCAGCTCTCGCTCGAATTCGATCGCCGGCGGGTACGGCGGTCCTTCGGCCAACGATTTCACGATCCATCGCATCGCGCCGGCCCGATCGTTTTGGGCTGCCGACAGCCGGGCCATCTGATAGTGCACTTCGCTCGGCTTGGCGCCATGATCGAGCGCGGAATTCAAGTCCTGTTGGGCTTCGGCAAATCGCTTCAACCGCCCCAGAAGAATGCCGCGCTCGAGCAGCGCGGGAGCGAATTGCGGATCGCGCCCGATTGCGCGCTCTAAATCGGCGAATGTTTCCGCATCCCGGCCCAGGGCTTGTTGACAAATGGCGCGGTTATAGAAGCACTCGGCGCGGTCGGGTGCCAAGGCGACGCAGACCGTAGCCGACTGGAGCGCCGCACCGAACTTGCCGAGCTCGAAATTACATCGCGCCAGTTGAAAGTAGGGCCAGAAGTCGCTTGGCTGCAAGTCGATCGCGGCGGTGAACTGGCGTGCCGCATCCGTGTATGCCTCGTGGTGCATCAGCCACCGCCCAAAGCCACAATGTTCCCATGCGCTGGCCGCACTGGGCAGCGATGCGGCCGCGTTGGATGCGTCGTTGGGGCGAACCGGTTTCGATCGGCGGTTTGCGGACGCTGCATCCACTTTGTAATCGCCGGCTTCGACCTCCAGCACCGGACTCTCGCCGCAGGAAATCCGCGCTTCCGACAGAATCTGCAATGCCGTAGAACGTGCTTGGGCGGCCTTTTCCGCAGGCGCCAATCGAGCCTCGATTCTCGCCGAAAGAATTGCGAGATCCAAAAGATCGCGCCGCAATTGCTCCCCAAAGGTTCCTTCAGCAGCACTTCCTGGCGCGGCGCTGGTCGCCAGAAAGCTGTCTCTCGCCCGCCAAATTTCTTGGCAGCCGGCCAAGACTTCTGCAAGCGCCTGATCGCTCATCTGCTCGTCGTCGAGGAACCGCAGCCGCTCGACGAGTTGGTGCAGTCCGTCGACTGCTTGAGCGCGGCGCGCGGCGGTGAGTTGGGCTTCGAGTTGTTTGCTGAGATTCGCTTGCCAGGGAAACCATCGCAAGCCGCGCCGCGCAATCGCCGCATGCTGGATCGCTGGAGCAAACTGCTTGGCCGTGAGCTCTCGTTGCGACTGGAGGAGCGATGCCTCGGCATTTGCCACTCGGTCTCGATACAGCAAGCCGCCGACAACCGCGACAATCGTCACTGCCGTCAGGGCTGCCGCCGCCGACGGCAATGCGAATGGCCGCCGTCGCCGCCACTTTCGCCAGCGCTCGGCAAGGCTGTGGTTGGGCACGTTTCGCAGGGGCAAATTCGCCAAATGGCAGCGCAAATCGATCGCCAATTCGCCCGCGTTCGGATAGCGCGCCGAGGGGGCCGGCGCCAGACATTTGTGCAAAATATCCGCAATTCCACGACTCACGCCGGGATTCGCTTGGCGAAGCTCGGCCCGCGATCGCGCCGCCCCCGCCGCCGGCAACTGGCCGCGGAGCGCTTCATACAGCACGACGCCGAGCGAATAAATATCCGACCGGCAATCCACCTGCTCGGAAATCGGCAGGCCGCGGCGCACCGCCTGCATCGCAGCCGCCTGTTCGGGAGAGGTGTAGCCGGGCGTGCCGCCGATCGTCGTAATTTCCTTGCGATGCAATCGTTCGATCTCGCTGGCAAGGTGAAAATCGAGCAACATCGGCTGGCCATCCGCCGCCATCAGAATGTTCGACGGCTTGATATCCAAATGCGCCAGCCCACGTTGATGGGCGTAGTGCAAGGCATCGGCCAAGCAGGCCCCGATCCAACACACCGCCTCGACATGCGTCGAACTCGCCAGATAGCCGAGCGCCGGCGCGGGTTCGCCCGTGGAAATGTCTGCCGCGCGCCGCACCGTTGCGAGTTCGGCGACAATCTGCCCGCCCGTGCGTTGGCCCATCGGGCAATTTCGAAGTTCTTGGGCGATCTCGTGCCAGGTTTCGCCTCCCAAATACGGCATGCACAGCGCGCGCAGGCCGACCTCGGGAAAATCTTGCACGAGGTATAGCGGCACGATATTGGTGTGCTGCAATCGGGCCAGCGACAAGTGCTCGTGGCCGCGGCGCGGCGTCAGTTTCACGACCAAGGGCCGATCGGAAAGCGAACGCTGCGTCGCCAAGAAAACCCGGCCTCGCGCGCCGCTTCCCAATTCCTCGAGCAGCCGCAATTCGCCGAGCGACTCGCCGGCATCGGGAAACACGACCAGCCTCGGAGCCGGCTGCAGAAACTGGTGGCACATGAATAGCGCCGCCAATTCCGACTGCCATTGCGGAAACCGTCGATAAAACTCCTCGGAAGTAACGTCTTCCCCGAAGTCTTCTCGCAGGCACAGTTCTTCATAAACAACCCGCACCGCAAGCTCGGGCTCAGCTTGCAGTTCGCGATGTTCGGCCAGCCAATCTTCGGCCGGCCGCCGTTGCCCGGCGCTCCATTGGTCGGCCATGGCGTCGAGCGTCGCAGCCAGGACCGGGTTCGCCGGCAATTCGCGGCCAGGAGCGTCGCCGGCGCCGTCGACCGTGGAAGCCGGTTGGGTAAGCGGAGAACTCGAAGAAGGCGTCATAGACTCTACAAGAAGTTTCAAAGCCGCCAGGCACTGTCCCCCGCTGCGTCACCAAAACGGCCGGACTGTCCCCATTTTGCGGAGTCTTCGGAGCAAAACGGGGACTGTCCCCTTGTGCAATGTCCCCTTGTGCAAAAAGAGGACTGTCGCCCCTCTGCCCCCCGTCTTGCGTAGCCTTCAAATCAAAACGGGCGGACAGCCCCCTCTACATTCTGGTCTTGAACCGCTTCTAGCTATTCGCTCGGCACTGGTTGCAGCCGAGCGAACAACCAGCTTCTGCTCGCCTCTTCCTCGATTTCATCGAGATTTCGTCGACCACGGCGTCGGGCGTAGTAAATGGCCGCCGCACCGAACGCCGCGGCGCCGGCAGCAACCACCGCCGGCTTGAAATGACTGTCGTCCCACCATCGGCTGAAGCCAGAGTCCAACTGCCCGATCTCCGCCATGATCGTTTTGACGGCATGATCCACCGCCGACAGATTCACCGGCAGCCCCGCCATTGCCATCTTGCCGTTTTCGCCGCCGGCAACTTCGCCGGCAACGAGCTCCTTGCCGCCGCCGAAGAGCCCGCCCGTTGTTTCGCTCGAAGGCACCGCGGCCGCTCTCGCATTGCTCGTGGACTCGCCGTGATAGGCCGACGCATCGTGGGCAGAAAGCGGAACGACGCTCCCGTCGCTCGGCGCCGATGCCGGCACGAAAGAGCCAGCCCCGCTCGTGGATGAGAACAAACCGGCCGTCGACAACACTTGCGTCGTCGGTGCGCGAGCGCCGCTACCGACCGTGGCCGCGACCAAAAATTGCTGCGCCTGCGTGCTAGCGGACGACGCCGCCTGGCCCGCGAGCGACGAATTGAACGCCAGCACGCCAAGGGGCGACGCCGCCTCGGCAGCCACGGAAATCATGGGGCCCGCATCCACCGCTGCAAATGCACGCTGCGGCGCGGCAACCAAAGTGATAGCAGTGGTCTCAAGAAGCGGCAACGGCGATTGGTCGATTACCATAGCGATCGCCGATCCGGCCTCGAAGACCGCCGGGCCAGCAACCAAATTGCCGTCGGAAACAGCTTGCCCAGCCACGCCCGTCAATTCCATTCCGCCGCTGATCGGAGGCCGGGCATCGGGCGATAGGCTCGGCGCCGCGACAATTTCATTCGCCGCGGCGAAACCGCTTGTCTCGGCGAACGATCCCGTCGCACGGCCCGGTGGCGGAGCGTACCATCCGCCGTCGGATTCATCGCTTCGCGCTAGAAAAAAGCCGTTGTGCCAACCGCTTTCAAACGCGATTGCCGCCGGCTGCTGGCCATCCATCGCCCGGCCACTGCCGGCGAATTGCGGCTCATTCATGAAGGCCGGCGCGATAAAAGCGGGAGCGGCCGCCGAATAAGCCGGTGCGGCAAATGCCGAGCCCGCAAACGTGGCAGCCGGACCGTCGTCAAATCCGCCGTGGGCTAGATCCGTCGGGGGCGGTGCGAACGGCAACATCCCCGCCGACGCGCTCAAAACGCAGCGCGGCTCAAGCCATTCAACCGTGCGCAACTCACGACATCGCCTAGGCCGAATTCCGCCTGTGCGCCTTCCCATTCCAATATCCCTCCGAAGACGAGCGTGCGGTGGAAGGAAAAATCGACCTCCCTATCGTACATAAGTCTTCCGTAAAAACCAGCATCCTGTCGCCGATTGTCGCTCCTGCGGCCAGCCGCATACGGCAGCAACGCTTGCGGACGAAATGGCTGCGGACCAAACTGTGTTGGTCTGGCTCCCGACGTTTTCTTCGCCCTCGGATTCGGCCTGGGATTCGGCGGAGCAGAAAACGGGGTCAGAACTATTTGCAAGCCGAAAACGTCCAGAAAACGGGGTCAGAACTATTTACAAGCCGTCCCGGTCCACTTCATCACCGAGAACTTCCCTCGCTTGCTGCTTGGTGATCCGACCCTCAGCAAACGCCCGGCGCGTGGCCTGGCGGTCTGTTGTGCCCACCAAGCCCCAGAATGCGAAGTAGGCTCCGACCACGAATGACACGATTAATATCACCGCGACAAATTGCCACCGCCAAATCGCGCCATCCGTCGCTTCGGTCGGGCCATGTGCAACTCTCCAAATACGGCTCCCGAAAATGCCTCCTCGTGCTACAATGCTGCCGCAACGCAAGTGTTAGTAACCGTAGTTGTATTGGAGGGACAGAAAACGGGGTCAGAACTATTTGCAAGCCGTAGAATATCGGGGTGAGAAATAGTTCTGACCCCGTTTTCCCTGCGGGAATCACTTGTCGCACGAGCGTTGGAAGCGCGTCAGCCGCGGAGGGCGGATTCGATTGTGGCGATGTCGATCTTGTTCATCGTCATCATCGCGTCGAAGGCGCGCTTGGCGGCGGCCGGATCGGGGTCGGTGATTGCTCGAAGCAGAATTCGCGGCGTGATCTGCCACGAGAGGCCCCATTTGTCTTTGCACCAGCCGCACGCGCTCTCCTGGCCGCCGCCGTCGACGATCGCGTTGAAGTAGCGATCGGTTTCGGCTTGGTCGGCGGTTGCGACCTGGAAGGAAAATGCCTCGGTGTGCTTGAATGCCGGTCCGCCGTTGAGGCCGAGGCAGGGAATTCCGATCACCGTGAATTCGACCGTCAACACCTCCCCTTTCTTCCCTGCCGGATAGTCGCCCGGCGCGCGGTGTACCGCGTCGAGCGATGAATCGGGAAAGGTTTTGGCGTAGAACTGGGCCGCCTCTTCGGCATCGCCGTTGTACCAAAGGCAAATCGTGTTCTTGGCTTGCTTGGCCATCGGATTTCCCCTTGTTTTGAGCAGCTCGATGCGAGCGAGATTGGCTCGACGCTGAGGCACGCGGATCGGTGTGCGAGCGGCGATATTGGCTTCGGCTCGGCCGAAAATCAACTTCCGCTTTTGAACCCCTCACCCTGCCCTCTCCCGCAAGGGGAGAGGGTTTTGCATACCCTGGCCTTTCCCGCACGGGGAGACGGTGCTTCGGCGAAGTTATTTTTCGGCCAAGCCCTAGCTTCGGCCGAAAATCAACTTCCGCTTTGAACCCCTCACCCTGCCCTCTCCCGCAAGGGGAGAGGGTTTTGCATACCCTGCCCTCTCCCGCACGGGGAGACGGTGCTTCGGCGAAGTTATTTTTCGGTCGACCGTTAGCCGGCGTATTCGCCGACGACTAGGGCGATATTCTGGCCGCCGAAGCCGAAACTGTTGTTGACCGCGCGGCGGCACTTCGCTTCGCGGGGCTCGTTGGGCACGTAGTCGAGATCGCAATCGGGGTCGCGATTTTCGTAGTTGATCGTCGGCGGGAGCACTTTGTCGCGGATGGCCAACATGCACACGATCAATTCCGTGGCCCCGGCGGCGGCGATCAAATGGCCCATCATGCTCTTCGTGCTCGAGACTGGAATCTTGTAGGCCTGCGGGCCAAACACCGTCTTGATGGCGAGCGTTTCCACCTTGTCGTTGACGTCGGTGCTGGTGCCGTGGGCATTGATATAGTCGATATCCTCCAAGCCGAGTTGGGCGTCGGCTAGGGCGAGCCGCATGCAACCGGCGGCGCCGCGGCCTTCCGGATGTGTGTCGGTGATGCGATAGGCGTCGGCCGTCGCGCCGTAGCCGAGCAATTCGCCGAGGATCGGGGCGCCGCGCGATTTGGCGTGTCCGAGTTCTTCCAACACGACCATGCCGGCGCCTTCGCCCAAGACGAAGCCATTGCGATCCTTGTCGAATGGCCGGGAGGCTCGCGTCGGCTCGTCGTTGCGAGTGCTGAGGGCGGTGAGCAGGTTGAAGCCCGTCACGCCGAAGGCATGGATCATGCTATGCGTGCCGCCGGAGAGCATGATGTCGGCATCGCCGCGGCGGATGATTTCGGCCGCCTCGCCGACCGCCTGGCTGCTGGCCGCGCAAGCGGTGAGGCAACTGAGGTTCGGCCCTTGGGCGTTGAACATCGTGGCGAGGTGGGCCGCGGGCATGTGGGGCTCTTGCTCGATCTCGCCGAGCGGGTGCAGCGTTTCGATACCGGCGCGGGTATAGTGCAGCAAATCGAACTGTCCGCCCGAGAGCGATTCGTTCATCATCTCGGCGAAGTGCTTGAAATCTTGCTGGCCTTCACCGCAGCCGAGATAAACGCCGAAGCGATCGGGCTCGACGGCGCTCGAATCGATTCCGGCCGCATTGACGGCCTGATGGGCGGCGCCCGCGGCAAAACAGCAGTGGCGGCCGCGATATTTCCAGCGCTGCGGATCTTCGCCGATCGCGCTGATATCCCAATTGCGAACCTCGGCGGAGATGCGGGTGGGAAAATTGCGGGCATCGAACACGGTCGTATACCCGACGCCCGACTCGCAGCGCAACAGCCGGCTCCACAATTCTTCGACGCTCGTGCCCAGCGGAGTCACGCAGCCCGCGCCGGTAATGACGACACGTTTTCTCATCGCTGCTCTCCAACCCTTGGTGAGCGGACATGGTCCGTGGCACGGCCGTGTGCCGGCGACGTTCCGTGTGCCGGCGACGTTCCGTGTGTGGGCGACGTTCCATTTTCAGTGGGATTGCCGAAATTAGCCGCCATCGGCGGATTCGGGGCGTGATCCGGCTTGCCGCCCGCGATTTCAGGTTCACCGGGCGGCGTTGTTTGCGCCGTGACCGGCGGAGGCAGCGGCCGGCCATCGGGCAGCTTGGCCACTTCGAAAAGCCGGAGCGTGCGCAGCCAAACGACGAACGCATCTCGGGAAAACAGTTGCCGGCCGCCGTCGATATCGTCGACATAGGCGAAAAAGACATCGGCTTCCGCCTGCAGCCGGTCGCCGACATGGCTTGTGAGACTGACCGAGGCCCCCTCTTGCTTGAGGTTTTCGATCTTGGCGTGGTATTTGAGCGTATCGCCGGGTTGGGCCGAAAAATGAAACTTCGCCCGGCTCACTTTGGCCAGCACCACGCTCCGCTCGAAATCGTGCTGCTGAGCGACCAGCAAGCCGCCGGTTTGTGCCAGACCCTCGAGGATCAGCGAATTGGGCATGACCGGCGCGCCGGGGAAGTGGTCGTGCAGATGTTCTTCGGCCAGCGTCACCGCCTTGACCGCGGTGGCCTGCACGCCCGCTTCGAATTCGGTGTAACGATCAATCCAAAACCAACGCATCGGGAGTAGGGGGGAAGGGTGAGGGGGAAGGGTGAGGGGCGAGGGGCGAGGGGCGGGAGGGAATGCTGGGTTGGGCTCACGACCGACCGAACGGCGCGTGAGAAAACAAGGCAGCAGCGACGCGAAACGACCTGGAGCCTCGCTTTTTGCTCTCGCGCGGAACCCTCGCCCTCACCCTACACCTTGGCCTGTTGGTTGAGCTTGCCTTCGACGTAGCGGACCAAGTCTTGCACCGTGAGCACGAGCACGAAATCCTGCACGACCGGATTCGATTCGAACTTGCTGAGATCGGCGAATGGCATCCGCTTTTTCAATTGCTCGACCCCGTCGGCGGTCACTTTGCCGTCGTGAACGTATTCGGCATTATTGAGAATGTCTTCCGGAAAAAGCTCGCCACGCGGAATCTTGATGTCGAATGCTTTTTCCAGCCGAAACACGATGTCGAGAAAATCGATCGACTCGGCCCCGAGATCGCCAACCATCGTGGCCTCGGGCGTCACTTCGTCTTCATCAACTCCGAGTGCATCGACCAGCGCGGTGCGCACCTTGGCAAAGACTTCTTCATGCGACGGCATTACGTTGAACCTCCAAAGACGGGTTTACGAACCAAATGGTTTTTTCGATCGCGGCGGATGCGCTTTCGTGGCTGTCGAGCTGCTGGTTTGCTGAGTTGTTTTGTCGATGTGTGCCACTGGCAAGCGCAGTCGGCCAGTGCCGACCCACCGCGTCGCGCAGCACTGGCCGACTGAGCTGGCCAGTGGCACACCAGGGTTTGCTGGCACACCAGGGTTTGCTGGCACGCACCTGCCTTTACTGTTCCGATCTTCCGCTTCCGCTCGCCGCGGCGGATTGTACGCCGTGCGGCGAAATGGCTTCCTTCGCCGATTGCTCGACGGCAGCAGGGCGGTGCAACAAAGCGAACAAGGCTCGCATCTGCCGCGTCACCAACCCGTCCGTCTCCGCCGCTCCCAGGCCTCGCTCGACCAAGTTGTAGCGCTCCAACACTAAGCGGGCAGTAAATTTCGTTTGTCCGTCGACAGTTCCTTGGGCCTTGAGTTTGGTTTCCACCTCATCCTGGCCGGTGATTTCGGCGGTGACGCAGAGCGTTTGCCCCGGCGAGACAAAATCGCTGTATTTCACGTTTCGCGCTTCTTTAAGCACCACCATACTATGCGCAAAATCTTCGCTCGCCCGTATCAACCAAGCCCCGGCCTGCGTCATCGCCTCGAGCATCAATACGCCCGGCATCACCGGGAACCGCGGAAAATGGTCGGCCAAATACTCTTCCGCCAGCGACAGGGATTTCACCGCGCGAATGGAGGCGCCGGGCTCAAGTTGGTCGATTCGGTCGATCAGTGTGAAACGCATGACGGCCCCCTAGTGGCTGGTCCAGGCAAAATTGGCGGGCGCCACGTGTCGTGAGCGGCAAGGCGCTAGCCGCCGGTTTTTCAGCCGCCGCGCCGCATTCGACCGGCGGCTAGCGCCTTGCCGCTCACAATTCACACAACCACCCAACACATCAAGTCGTGATTGATGGACCCACTCGCCACCTTGTGGGCAAGCCTTCCGCCAGGATCGCCAGCCCGACCTGCAAAAGTTTGGCCGTTCGCCTGGTGCGGACCGAACCCTAAGTCTTTTGTTTTCCCGTCTTTATGCTAACCCAAGGCGATTCCCTTGAGTGGAGCAGAAATGGCCTTTAGCTTGGCAGAAAAATAACTTCTCCGCAGACCCCTCTCTCCCCCTGTGGGAGATGGCAGGGCGGCGGCTCAAAAAGCGGAAGTTATTTTTCGGTCGAGTCTTACAGGGTTGAGTATAGACAGATGCATGCTACGCGACAACCGAAAAACGAGGCCTCCCGGCGCGGAGCGGGTCAGAGAATGCCGAGAATTCGAGGCCCAAGCTAGCAACTACGGTCGGCCGTCGTTTCACCCGTATCTGCCATGGTGGCACCAATGATCCAGGCCTGCACGGAGCGGTCGGTTTTCACAACTCCATATTTCCCAACATGATAATTAGCCGCTCAGGCCGGAGAAATCGAGTCGGCATACGCTTTGCTTTTTCAGTGTGTTGGTTCGTTGGATTGACAGTTTGGCATTTGATTTTCGGCATCGGCGGCTTTCCGCAATCGGAAGCCGCAAACACCGGATTTTCCGATAAGGAGGAATGCAATGCTATTACGTCGTTCGTGGCATGCGTCGCCCACAAATCAGCTTCGCAATGAATTGGATCAGTTCTTCGTCAACTTCCTCGGCAATCCCGTTGCAGGTGGGCTCGACGCATTTCCGCCCGTCAACGTTTGGGAAGAGCAGGACACGCTGTATGTCGAAGCGGAAGTGGCCGGCGTGGCGAAAGACAATCTCGACATCACAGTGGTGGAAAACGAATTGATCCTCAAGGGCCAGTGTGCTGAACCGGCAGCGGCCAGCGACTCGAAGACCTATCATCGGCGAGAACGCCCGGTTGGCTCGTTTACGCGCGTCGTCGCGCTGCCGTTCGATGTCAACGCCGATGGCGTCAAAGCGTCGTTCAACGACGGTGTGCTGTTGGTGACGTTGCCGAAGGCCGAGGCTGCGAAGCCGCGGAAGGTGAAAATTCACGCGTCGTGAAAGCAGGCTGAATGCGGATCGGCCGCTAACAATCCCACGCAAAAAGTAGACAAATTTCCGAGGAGATTTTTCCATGGCAACCCAAACGCTTCAAGAAAATGGAGCCCAGGCCGCCGTTGGGCAACAGCCTCAACGCGGGCAATACTACCGCCCGAACGTCGACTTGGTCGAGAAGACGGACGAACTATTGGTGATCGCCGATCTGCCGGGCGCGAAGAGCGACCAGATCGACATCCAATTCGAAAACGGTTCGTTGACGATCCACGCTGAGGTGCCGCAGCGCCGGGGTGAAAACGCCACCTATTTGCTGCGCGAATTCGGCGTCGGCGATTTTTATCGCACGTTCCGCGTCAGCGAACAGATCGATCCGGCTCGGATCAACGCCGAATATCGCGATGGAGTGTTGTTTTTGCATCTGCCGAAGGCCGAAGCCGCCAAACCACGGAAAATCACCGTAAACGCGGCGAGCTCGAACGGCTGATGCTCGTCCGGGTTTCCGGTGGCCGAAAACCCAGACGAAAATTAGAAGATTTGCGGCATTCCGTGATCAACGACGCCCTGACGCGAGCATCGCGCTCGTGCCAGGGCGATTTTTTTCGGTTGATCAACGTGTGCTTATTTTCGTCAGTTGTGCCGGCTCCCTTAGATCGAGAAATCGCCCCAGGATGGCTAGCAAATGTCCGCACTTAGCCGAATCACTTTCGACTCTCTATTTCAATGGCCAAATCGCCAGAATGGGTGGAAAGGTGGGAAGCCGTGCGTTCGCGGAATGCGGGTCGCGGTCGGCGCGATTGCCGGCCTCGTTGCGAGCGGCGCAACGCTCGATGGAATTCTGGCCGATCATCCATATCTCGAAGCCGAGGACATTTCCGCCGCGCTCTCGTATGCCGCGTGGCGGTCGGAGGAAATCGACGTGCCTCGCGCGCAGCCATGAACTTCAATTCTCCCTCCCCGTTGTCTCGCCCGCCCGATCGGTGCTATAACTGCCCGCTATGCGCAAGGGCATTGGAGTATCGCCGGGCGTCGTGGTGGGGACGGCTTATTGCATCAACGAAATCTTCGTGAATCCAACCACGCGGCGGTTGGAGGCCGAAGAAGTGATGCCCGAGTTGGCCAATTACGAACGTGCGCGCGATGCCGCCGCCGCCGATTTGCATTCGCTCTACACGAAAGTGGCCACACAGGTCGGCACGCTCGAGGCCTCGATCTTCCAGGCCCACGAGGCGATCCTCCGCGATCCGTCGTTCACCGCGAAAATCCGCGCTTGGATCGTCGATCAACATCAAAGCGCCACCTACGCGCTGAACCAGGTGCTGCACGAATACACCGCGCTTTTCGAGAAGACCGAAGACGCGTATATCCGCGAGCGCTTGGCCGACGTGCGCGACGTGATCCTCCGCATCAGCGGCCATCTTTCCGAGGTGCTGCACCCGGAAATCGAAACGCTCCCCGAGCCGCTGATCGTCGTGGCGGATGAATTGCTGCCGTCGCACGTGGTGCTGTTGGGCCATCGAAAATTCGTCGGCATCGCCACGCAGGCCGGCGGCCAAACCAGCCATGCCGCACTGCTCGCCCGCAGCCACGGCATTCCGGCGGTTTCCGGCTTGCGCGGCATGCTGAAATTCGTCAAGACGGGCGACACGATCATCGTCGACGGCCGCGAAGGACAAGTGATCGTCAACCCGGGCCCCGAAATCGAAAGCGCGTATCGCAAGCTGCAGCGAGAGTTCTTCGACCTGAAAGACCAATTGGCCGCCACCCGCGATCATCCGGCCGTTACCGCCGACGGCGTCGAGATCGAACTGCTCGCCAACGTCAACAATCTCGCCGACGCGGAAGCCGCCGCGGCGATGGGCGCCTCGGGCATCGGGCTCTATCGCACCGAGTATCTGTTCCTGACGCATCCCGACGTGCCCGACGAACAGGAGCAGCTCGGCGTTTACAAAAAAATCATCGCCGCCAGCCCAAACCACCGTGTCACGATCCGCACGCTCGATCTCGGCGGCGACAAAACGATCCCCTATTTGGGCCATGCGAGGGAAGCGAATCCGTTCATGGGCTGGCGGTCGATCCGCTTGTCGTTCGAGCACCCGGAGTTTTTCGCCACGCAAATCAGGGCCATCCTGCGGGCCGCATACGGCAAGAAAAACGACGTGCGGCTCATGTTCCCGATGATCACGACGCTCGAAGAAATCCGCAAAGTGCGCAAAATGGTCGCCCGAGCCAAGCAGCAACTCGATCGGCAAAAGAAGCGCTATGGGACCGTGCCGATCGGCTTGATGGTCGAAGTGCCGGCCGCGGCGATCTGCATCGAATCGCTGATGGACGAGGTGGATTTCGTTTCCATCGGCTCCAACGATCTCGTGCAATATCTGATGGCGGCCGATCGCGACAACCCGCGCGTCAGCCATCTATGCCAACCGCTGAGCCCAGCCGTTTTGCGGGTGCTGAACAACACCATCCGCTCATGCATCGCCGCGGGCAAACGCTGCACCCTCTGCGGCGAAATGGCCAGCGCCCCGCGCGCATTCCTGCTGCTGTTCGGCATGGGCTTGCGCAGCTTCAGTCTTAGCCCGGCTTTCGTTCCTTCGATCAAAGACCTGACCAGCCATCTAACGCAGCCCCGCGCAGAAGAAATTCTCAACCGCGCGCTGAAGCTCAAGACCACGAGCGACGTAAGCCGGTATCTGGGCACCGAAATCGCCAAAATCGCGCCCAATCTAAAGCTGCTCGATACCGCATAACGCGAAGCAAGGCACCCGCGATATACGCGAAAGACGCGGATACATTGCAGCGCAAACCACGAATCACCAATCCCGGCCGCAAGGCCGCACCCAGGCACACTCCGTGTGCCGCCTGCCCCGCTCTGTGCCCAACCCGCCGCGAAGCGCAAACGGCACACGGAGTGTGCCTACTACGTTGGCGCCTTATTCGAAATTCATCGGCGCCCGCAGCGCGGTCGGCGCCGTCGCGCTGCCGGAAAAGATCGCCGTCGAAATCAAAGCCGCGTAGCGCGCGGCCGCAAGGCCGCACCCAACGTAGCAGGCACACTCCGTGTGCCGTCTGCCCCGCTCTGTGCCCAACCCGCCGCGGAGCGCAGACGGCACACGGAGTGTGCCTACTACGTTGGCGCCTTCATTCGAAATTCATCATCGCCCGCACCGCGGTCAGCGCCACCGGCGAACGCATTGTAGCCCGAAGCGTTAGCGAGGGACGCACGCCGCTGGACGTTCCATTTATGTGCCAGCTCAAGCGGCGCTCCACTGGCCGACTGCGCTGGCCAGTGGCACACCGGCGAACGCCCCCTCACCCCTAGCCCCTCTCCCGCGAAGGGGGAGAGGGGAACTGGTGTGCCACCGGCGAACGCATTGTAGCCCGAAGCGTTAGCGAGGGACGCACGCCGCTGGACGTTTCATTTGTGTGCGAGCTCAAGCGGCGCTCGCACTGGCCGACTGCGCTGGCCAGTGGCACACCGGCGAACGCCCGCCTCGCCCCTAAGCCCGCTGCCACGAAGGGGAGAGGGGAACTGGGCGTTTCGCGTCGCGGGGATTAGTGCAGGGTTTTTGTCGTTGGCGGCAAAGTATAAGATGGAACATCCACCCAGCCCGCCTGGCCACCACGCCCCGCGCCGAACATCCCATCCCCGGCCTTACATCTATGTCGAATCTTTCGATCGAGCAAGTTGCCAAGGAATATCCGACTCGGGCTGAATCGCTGCACGTACTCCGCGGCGTTTCGCTCAACCTGTCTGTGGGCGAGAATCTCGCGGTGCTCGGGCCGAGCGGCTCCGGGAAAAGCACGCTGCTCTACATCGTCGGCACGCTCGAGCAACCGACCTCGGGCACGGTGCGGCTCGACGGCCAGAATCCGTTCGACCTGAACGAACCCCGCCTGGCCGATTTCCGCAGCCGGCGAATCGGATTCGTTTTTCAAGACCATCACCTGCTGCCCCAATGCACGGTGCTTGAAAACGTGTTGCTGCCGATGTTGGCCAACAGCGGCATCGACGGCCCGGCCTCTGAGCGGGCCAAGATGTTGCTGGAGCGCGTCGGGCTTGGCAGCCGGCTCGAGCATCGGCCGGCCGAGCTTTCCGGAGGCGAGCGGCAACGCGTCGCCGTGGCCAGAGCCTTGATCCAGAAACCGGTGCTACTGTTGGCCGACGAACCGACCGGCAATCTCGATCGCACGACGGCCCACGCGGTCGGCCAATTGCTACTCGAACTGCAGCAGCAGGAACAAACGATGCTAATCGTCGTCACGCATAGCTTGGAATTGGCGGCACTCTTTCAACGCCGCTTGGAGCTCGATGAAGGACGGTTGAAGGAAGTGCCAAAGTAGGGGCGAGGGGCGGGGGACGAAGGACGAGACCAGCAAGAGACCAAGCGAATATGAGCTTCTGGCGATTCATCATCGAAAGTCTTGGTCACCGGCGGCGGGTTCATATCGCCGTGGCGCTCGGGGTAATGACCGCGACGGCCGTGCTCACCGGAGCGCTGGTGGTCGGCGATTCGATGCGCGGCAGCTTGCGGCATCTGGCCCTCGACCGGCTGCAAGGGATCGACGACGCGCTCGTGGCGCCACGATTCTTCCGCGCCGAATTGGCCGATCAAATTGCGGCCGACGCCCGGAAAGAATCGAAGGCGCTTGCCGGCTCGGCCATGTCGGTCGAACCGGCGATCCTGCTTCAGGCAACGCTCTCCCACAGCAGCGGCTCGAACGATGCGGATCGTCGCGTGGCCGGCCGAGCGACTGTGCTCGGCGTGCGGCCGGAGTTTTGGAAAGCATTTGCCACGAGCGGCCCGGCGGTTTCCAAACCGCTCGGCGATACTGAAATCGTGCTTAATGCTCCGCTGGCGGAAAAGTTGAGTGCGAAGGTTGGAGACGAGGTGATTTTGCGGCTGCCGCGCCCCAGCGATATTCCGGCCGATAGCGCATTGGGGCGAAAAAAAGAGACGGTGAAATCGCTGCCGGCGCTGCGCGTCGTACAAATTCTCCCTGCCGATGGGCTGGGCCGGTTCGGACTCTATCCATCGCAGCAGCTTCCCGACGACGCGTTCGTGGCGCTCGGCACGTTGCAAAGCGGCCTCGATCAGCCGGGGCGAGTCGACGCGATTTTTGCCTCGGTCAATTCCGGCAATTCCGGAAATTCTGGCTCGAACGGGTCGCTGGCCGCTGGAACACGATTGCTCGCCGATTCGCTCCATCCGACGCCAGCCGACTACGGCCTGTCGATCAAGCGCACCGACGAGGGCTACTTCAATGTCACGTCGGATCGAATGCTGATCGAGGGCCCGATCGAGCAGGCTGCCGAGAAGGCGTTTGCCCCATTGCACGGCCAGCCGACCTTCACGTATCTGGCCAACTACATCCTTGCCGGCAACGCGGGCAGCGAAGCCAAGATTCCGTACTCGACAATCACGGCGCTCGATTTGCGGACCGCACCGCCGCTGGGGCCGTTTCTGAATTCCAGCGGCGAAACGATCCAGCCGCTCGCCGACGACGAGATCGTCCTCAACCGTTGGGCCGCCGACGACATGGCCCAGCAAGGCGTTCCGCTCAAGCCAGGCGATCCGGTGCGCATCCAATATTTTCTCCCCGATAGCCTGCACGGCCAAACGGTCGAAACGACGACCACGCTCCGCTTGAAAGCGATCGTCGAAATGTCGGGCCCGGCGGTCGATCCGAATCTCGTACCGGAATTGAAGGGCCTCACCGATCGAAAATCGATCGCCGATTGGAACCCGCCGTTTCGCTTCGATCCATCGCGCGTTCGCACGCGTCCGCCGAACGATCAAGATGAGCGATATTGGAAGCGCTACAGGGCGCTTCCCAAGGCGTTTGTTTCGCTCGACTGCGGCCGAAAACTTTGGGCGAGCCGCTTCGGGCAAACCACGAGCTGGCGGATTCCTGCCGCATCGGGAATGACCGCGGCGAGCCTTGCCGATCGGCTGCAAATCGATCCGGCCGCCGAGGGCTTTCGATTTCTGCCGGTGAAGCAGATCGCCATCGATGCCGCGTCGGGCACGACGCCGTTCGACGGATTGTTTCTCGGCTTCAGTTTTTTCATCATCGCCTCGGCCGTGATGCTCGTCGCACTGCTGTTCAAATTGGGGATCGACGGACAGGGGGCGGAGATCGGATTGCTGCTGGCGCTCGGCTTCAGCCGCCGCAAGGTGCGCTGGATTTTGCTCTCCGAGGGGTTGATCGTTTCGCTGGTTGGCGGCGTTGTGGGCGTGGTCGGAGGAGTGCTTTACGCGTGGCTGATGCTGGTCGGCTTGCAGACGGTGTGGCTGGCGGCGGTGGTGACGCCGTTTCTGCATTTGTACGTCACGCCCCTGAGCTTGCTGGAAGGGTTTGCGATCGGCGTTTTGGTTTCGCTGGCGACGATCGCCTGGTCGCTACGGCAGTTGCGAAAAGTGACTGTGCGGCGATTGATTGCCGGCGAGACGAATCCGCCGGTCGAAATCGTGCGGTCCAAGGGCGAATTGCCGGCGCCCGAGGAGGCCGACGGAGAAGACGAACTTTCGGTTTCGCCGCGGGAAGCCGCGTGGTGGCGGGGAAAGTTTGCGCCGGTCGCGCGGCATTATCGCCGCTGGCGTCCGACGAGTTGGCCGCGAACGCTCGGCTGGGCGGGGCTTGCGCTGGCGCTGCTCATGGCGCTATTGGCGATCGTGATGCAATTGAGCACACGCGAGGCACAAGCCGAAACTTTCTTCTCGAGTGCGTCGCTGGTGCTGATCTCCGAGATGCTATTGATCTGGGACCGGCTGCGCACCGATCGCGGCTCGACGCTCGTCTCTGCCGGTCGCGGGGCGCTCATGCGGCTCGCGGTGCGCAATGCGGCGCGGCATCCGGTGCGGAGCACGCTGACGATCGGCCTGATGGCGGCGGCGACGTTTTTGATCGTTTCGATGAGCGCGTTTCATCTCGAGCCGCCGGCGCACGGGGCGCGGTTCGCTAGCGGCGACGGCGGATTTTCGCTCTATGCCCAAACCGATTTGCCGATCTATCAGAATTTGAACACGCCCGACGGCCGCGCCGACCTGGGCTTCGACGAGAAGGCCGACTCGCTGCTGGCGAAATGCCAGATTGTTTCCATGCGGGTTCATTCCGGCGATGATGCGAGTTGCTTGAACTTGTTTCAACCGCGGCAGCCGCGCGTGTTGGGCGTCTCGCAGGCGATGATCGATCGAGGCGGGTTTGCATGGTCGGCGTCGGCGGCGCGCACGGCGGAAGAGGAAAAGAATCCGTGGCTGCTGCTCGATCCGAAAGGTCGAACGTCGCCCAATCGATCGCGGAATGCGCTCGACTCTGAAAGCGACTTGGGAGGCCGAGCGCCGGTGGTGCTCGATGAAACGACGGCCCTCTACAGCCTGCATCTCGACGGCGTCGGCAGCACGTTCGACATCACGGCCGAGGACGGCCAAACCGTGCCGCTGGTGGTCGTGGGATTGCTGCAAAATAGCTTGTTTCAGGGCGACGTGCTGATGTCGGAAGCGGCGCTGCTGCGCTATTTTCCGGGCACGAGCGGCTATCGGTTTTTTTTGATCGACACGCGCGACGTGTCGAAGGCCGAGGCGCGCGGGGCGTTGGAAAGCGGTTTGGACGATTTCGGCTTCGACGCGGAGCCCACCGCCGATCTGTTGGCCGCATTCATGTCGGTGCAAAATACGTATCTCTCCACGTTCCAAAGCCTGGGCGGTTTGGGGTTGCTCTTGGGAACGATCGGGCTGGCGGTGGTGCAGTTGCGGAGCGTTTTCGAGCGCCGCGGCGAACTGGCCTTGTTGCGGGCCGCCGGATTCCGCCGCCGCCGGCTCGCGGCGATGGTGATGTGGGAGAACGCGGCGCTGTTGATCGGCGGCTTGGGGGCGGGCGTACTGGCGGCCGTGGTGGCGATCGCGGCCCAGCTTTTCGCCGGCAGCGCCGCGATTCCGTGGGTCGAACTCTTGGCCACGCTGGTGTTGGTGTTGGTCGTCGGCCTGGCGGCGGGGATGATCGCCGTGCGGGCAACCTTGCGAGCGCCGTTGATTCCTGCCCTGCGGGGCGATTAGGCGGGAGCAAGAATATCGTCGAGCGGCGGTTCTCCCTCGCCGGCGCTTCGGGCTAGTGTGGGGCATGCGGCACACAAGCCCGAAGCGTCAGCGAGGAGGGCCCCGCCCGAACGGCGTCCGCTGTTTCCACTCCCATCGCAATCGGCGATGTGCTAGGGTATGGGAATTCGATCGTTGCCCGCCTCGGAAGAATCCCGCCTCGCATCGCTTTGGAGCCATGTTTCGCCATGAAGAGTTTTTTCAACGTCGTGTTGTTCATCGTGGTGGCGATTGTCAGTTGGGGCGTGTACGGTCCGATGTTGGGATCGGGCACGGCCGCAATGAACCACAGCGCGTGGCGGCCGTTCATGTGCGTCGGCCTCGCGTATTTCGTGATCGCCGTGGTCGCACCGCTGTTGCTGATGCAGCTGTTTGGCGAAAAGGGGCATTGGTCGGCGAAGGGCGTGATTTGGAGCATGATTGCCGGGGCATGCGGCGCGGTGGGCGCGGTGGGCGTCATTCTTGCGGCAAAGAACGGCGGGAGGGCGAGCATGATTTATGTCATGCCGCTTGTGTTCGGCGGCGCGCCCGTAGTGAACACGTTTGTCACGATCTTCCTGGCCAAAACGTACAAGCAAATCGGGCCGGCGTTTTATGCCGGCCTCATACTCGTCATCGCTGGATCGGTTACGGTGCTGTTGACCGCGCCGCGCGGCGGGAGCGCGGGACTCGTCCTGACCGCGTCGCAGCTTGCACTGGTGTGCGTTTTCACGGCCATGACGGCCATTTCGTTCGGGTGTTACGGGCCGACGCTGCACAAGGGGCAGGTGGCGATGGCCGGAAGCCGGCTCCGGCCGTTTCTCTGTGTCGGGATCGCCTATTTCCTCGTCGCGGTGTTAGTGCCCGGCATCTTGTTGGGCGCAGGGGCCGAATCCGGCCAGTCGTGGAATCTATCCGGAACAGCTTGGAGCCTCGGCGGCGGAGCAGCCGGAGCGATCGGCGCGCTGGGTGTGATCATGGCGTTCAATTTGGGCGGTAAACCCCTGTACGTCATGCCGCTGGTGTTCGGCGGTGCGCCGGTCGTGAACACATTCGTCGAGGTAGCGCGCAATTCGGCCTGGGAACACATCGGGCCGCTGTTCTACGCCGGCTTGATCGTGACGGCAGCCGGCGCCGTGACGGTGCTGGTGTTCGCTCCGCGCTCGCATGGTCCGGCGCACGCACCAGCGGTGGCCGATGCGCCGCCGCACAAGGTTGAGACGAAGGCGAGGTCGGTTTAAGAGGCCGTCGGCCGGAAAGGCCGATTCTGCCAGCCCAGGCCGGAGCCGCGTGTGCGGCGGAGGCCTGGATTGACGGCGCCTGCCACCCGCCGGCCCTGTATGGGCCGTTCAATTGGCGACGCGATTGTGAGCGGCCCTTTCAGGGCCACGCAACCCGTCGCATCACATTCCCAAGGCTACGTCGCTCGCGCGGCTCCGCCCTGGGCTGACGGCATGAGCCCTTCAGGCTCAAATCTCTGCGGACTACTTCTAATGCAGATTCGCTTTCAAGCGATTCGGCGCGACGCACCACTTCAGCCGATCTAACGGCAACCCCTTGCGTATCACGCGCAATCTCACCGGGTCGGCTTTTCGCCGGGGGCGAGCGCCGGCCATTGGGCGTCGCCGCCGAGCCAGCCGGCCGCGGCCGCCGGTTGATAGGCGTGGCAACAGGGCAATGGACAGAGGGCCGCCAGATCGGGCACCGGCGGCAGATTCTGTGGATCGCCCATGTGGAACAAATCTTCGGCCTCGAGCAGGCTGCCCATATCGACGACCGCTTGCCATAGGGTGCCCAACTGCGTGACGTACGACGTGATCGTCGTGGCCAGCGTTTGCTGCGCCGTCACGACATCGGCAAATGCCACCACGTCGGGCTCGGTTTGGTGCCGCTGATACGCCCCGCGATACGCCTGCACCTGATCCGGCAGCATCCATTTGCGGTAGATCTCGATCACCTTCATGTTGTCTTGATAGCGCTCGTAGGCATCGGCGAGCCGGCTGGTGAGGTCGTCGCGGGCGAAGTGGGGGCCTTCCGAAGCTTTGGTCACCGCTGCCTCGGCGGCCATGATGTTGCCTTGGTTGTGGTCCCACAATGGAAGTGGCCCGCCGAGCTGCACGCCGACGATCGTGCCGAAGGGCGGCGTGGTGTAATCGCGCTCGACGACAACGTGGGCATCTAGATCAGGGATCCGATTCACTTGCGCCAGCCGGAGATTGATCTGGGACTGATGAAGCGTGTTCTCGGCCGTTAGCACGTCGGAGTTCGTCGCCAGGATATGGGCCAAGGCCGCGTCGTATCGCACCAGCGGCACCGGAGCATCGACTCGGCCGGCGAGCGGGGCCGGCGGCATTCCTGGCACACCCATCGCCGCCGCCAATTGCTTCCAAGCCGAGACGTAACGATTTCGGGCCTGCACCAGCGAAGCGCGGGCTTGATAGGCCAACACACGTAGCTGCAACGGCTCATAAGCCGCGGCTTGGCCCCCTTTGACCATATCGACCTGAACGTTGTAGGCTTCGTCGGAGAATCGGGCCAGCGCGTGGCTGACGCGGACATTTTCCTCGGCCACGAGCGTGGAAAAATACGCCCCGCGCACTTTCGCAGCCAAGCCCGACTGTGCCTTGCGCAGCGCGACCTGAGCGTTGGCGACGTCCATTTCTGCCGCGGCTTTGGCCAATTGGAGTTTGCCGCCGGTCTTGATTGTTTGATCGACAAACCCGCCTTGCTGGCCGGCCGTGAGCCCCTGTCCGACGTCGTCCGATTCATAGCCCACCGTGGGATTTGGGTACAAGCCCGCCTGAATCATGGCCCCTTCCGCGCTGCGCACGTTGGCCATCGCCTGGCGCAGGTCGGGGCTATATTGGCGGGCCATCTGTTCCAGATCGTCAAGCGTGAGCGGCGTTCCTTGCGGCAATGCCGTCGCCTGATACTCGGCGCCCAGCGGCGGCAGCGGCGGGAACAATTTGGCGACCGCCGCGGCACGCTCCGCCGCATGCTCGCGATCGAGCGGCGGCAGGCGAATCTGCGGCGCGTTGGCGCCCGGCAATTCGGGAGGAACCTCGAGCCGCCGCGGATGCGGCGCGGGAATCGGTTCCGCGGCGGGGGCGCCTGCGGCGGCCAATTGCACGTTTTCCAATGGAATGGCGGGAGGGCCAATCGCGGGCGGAGCATCGACCGCAGCCGACGCTTGACGCACGGGTTCGGCCGGCTCGCGGCCGGTCGCGGTCGCCGTGATGGAAAGATCCGATACCATCGGCGGCAATGCGACGATTTGCGGATTGCCTGGCGTTTGCGGATCGGGAAGACTTTGCCGGCGCGTGGCAGCTTGCATTGCCGTCTGGCGTTCGGCGCCAAACGAAACCACCACCGACCTGAGCGCCGTTGTCCGCACGGTCGTGGAGGCAGCGGTGGGCGGCGAAACGACCATCGATTGCGGAGCGCGCGGCGGCATTGCTTCGATGCCCGGCCACATCGTCGCGGCGGCCGTTGCGGGGGGCGGAGCGCTCCCAGTCGCCGAAGGTTGCGGGCCGTTCGTTCGAGCAATGGCCGGCCCCGTGAGGCTGTTCAGCCGCGGGTCGGTGGGCGACGAAACCCAGTAGGGTATCGTGGCTGGCGGCGGCAGGCAGGCCGTCGGGCAAGACAGCGGCTGAGCGGCCGATCCATTGCCCGCTTTGTCGCTCCAGCAACCGGCGGCCGACAGCGTAAGCGCCAAGCAGCCGAACAGGCAATTGCGCGCGGTCGATCCTGACATTGCGGATTACTCTGTTTGGACCGCCCCGACCGCTAGCACAATACGCATGGATTGACGTTACGACCCGTGCAAAAGTATCGACCGGGCGCGAACCGCAGCATGCGAATCGCTGGAGCATCCCGTCGATCCGTTACCGCAGGAAGAAACCGATCGTTCGGTAAGGTTTGCGCGGGTGGAAGAGACGGCTGGAAAGCTACTCGGCGAAGCTGCTGCTGCCTTCGGGCGGCTCGCGGTGGCCGTAGAAGCTATAGAGCACGGGGATGATGTTCGTCAGCAGCAACGTGATCGTCATGCCGCCGATGACGGCAAGGGCCAAGGGCCGCTGCGTTTGCGAGCCGATGCGCGTCGACAGCGCGGCTGGCAACAAGCCGAAGATGGCGGCGAGCGCCGTCATCGTGATCGGCCGGGCCAATCGCTCGACGCCCCGCACGATCGCTTCGTGCAGCGGAATGTCCATGCTGCGGAAATGGTTGAACGTGGAGACGAGCAGCAGTCCGTTCATCACCGCGACGCCGACGATCGAGATAAACCCGACGCCGGCGGCGATGTTGAAATTGCTTCCGGTCAGCAGCAACGCCCAGATTCCGCCCATGGAAACGGCGACGACGTTGGAGAGCACGACGATCGCGTCCAACAGCGAGTGGAACGCCATATAGAGCAGCGTGAGAATCAACACCAGCGACAAGCTTGCGGCCGCCAAGAGCCGGATCTCGGCTTCTTGCATTTCGTGGAATTCGCCGCTCCATTCGGCCCGATAAGGTGCCTTGAACAGGGCGGCCGTCTTTTCTTGAGCCTCGCGGACGGTGCTTGCCAAGTCGCGGCCGCGCACCCCGAACTTGACGGCGATCAATCGGTTGCCGTCTTCGCGGTAGATGTCGGTCGCGCCCGATTTCACGAAACTGCCGTTCGGGTCGGGCCGGCCATCGGCGCCCGTCGGAGTGACGAGGTCTTTCACGCGGCGGCGAGGCGTGCTGCTGAAGTTGTTCAGCGTGCCGTTGAATTGTCCGCCGCTGAGCGAAGGCATTGCGGCGCTGGTGCCGAGCGGCGTCAGCCCCGTCGAGGAACCGGTCAGCGGCGTGCTGCCAAGCCCGGCCACGCTGCTGCCAGCGACGTTGTTGTTGCTCACCTCGACGGGAATATTGAGGATTTGTTTCTGCGTGGCCCGTAGCCGCTCGGGCCAACGCATGCTGATGTCGAACGTTTTTTCTCCCTCGATCATTTGCGTAAGCGGCTTACCGGCCACGGCCGATTGCAACACATTTTGCACGTCGGCAACATTCACGGCCCAGCGAGCGCATTTCTGCCGATCGATCGGAAACTCGAGATTTGTCTGACCCATGATGTGAAATACGCCGACATCCTCCGTTCCCGGGATCTTGTCGAGAATTTTCTTGGTCTCGTCGGCCAGGCGGTCGAGCTCGGCCAGATTCGGGCCAAAAATCTTCACCGAGTTTTCGCCTTTGACGCCCGAGAGAGCTTCCATCACGTTGTCGCGAATGTTCTGCGAAAAGTTCCAATCGACGCCGATCAGCGTGTTGTTCAATTCGTCGTTCATTTCCTTGACAAGCTCTTCCTTGGTCCGAGCGCGCTTGCGGCTGAACCAGGATCGCCAGCCGGTTTGCCGTTTGACGGCGGGCCATTCGTTGAACGGCTTTAGCGGCACGAACATCTCGCTGTTGTAAAAGCCCGATGGATCGGTGCCATCGTCCGGGCGTCCGATTTCGGTGTTTACCAGCTCAACCTCGTCGTATTTGCAGAGGATCGAACGCGCGATTTTGACCTTCTCGTTCATCTCATCCAGCGAGGTCGTGACGGGGAAGTCGCCGCGAATCCACAGATTTCCTTCCTCCAACTCGGGCATGAACTCCTGGCCGAGAAAGTGGAGGGAGCCGATGGTGAGCACGATCAGTGCCCCCACGCAGGCCAGGAATGCCGTGCGGTAGCGCAAACAGGCATCGACGAACGCGACGGCGCCGCGCTTCAAGCCGCGCACGAGCAGATTGTCGCGCGCCGGCTTGATCTTCTTAAACAGAATCATGCACAAAACCGGCGAGAGCGTGACGGCCAGCAACAGCGCCCCAGCCAGGGCGAAGGCATACGTGTCGGCCATCGGGCCAAAGAGCTGTCCCTCCGGTCCCTGCATCGTGAACAGCGGCAACAGCGCGCAAACCAGAATCAGCGTGGAGAACAAAAGGCTCCGCTGCACTTCGCCGGCCGCCCGAACGATCCGCTGTCGCAACGGCAACTCGGCATGCTCGCCCGTGCTGATAAAACGATAGATATTCTCGACCATGATCACCGTCGAATCGACGATGATCCCGAAATCGACCGCTCCGATCGACAGCAAGTTCGCCGACTTTCCGCGCAAATACAGCACCGAAAATGCGAACAGCAGGGCCAACGGGATATTGATCGCCACGATCAGCGCCGCCCGCACATTGCTAAGAAACATGAGCAAGATCGCGCTGACGAGAATCATGCCGATCGTCAGATTCTCGTTGACCGTCTCGCGCGTGACATTGGTCAGCTCGGTGCGATCGTAGTAGGGCTCGATTTTCACGCCGGGCAGAAGCCGGCCCGAGCCGGGCTGATTCAATTCCGCCACTTTGGCTTCCACGTCGCGCAAGGCCGGCAACGATTGCTCGTCTTTTCGCAACAGCACGATGCCTTCGACGGCGTCGTCGTTCGCGTCCCAAACGCGTTTGCCACCCACGCGTTTCTCTTTGCCATTTGCATCCTTGGCTGGCCGATCGGCGGCGACGCGTCCGAGCCGCGTTTGGTGGCCGACGATCACGCCGCGATCGGCGAGCGGATATCCGGCCGGGACACGCCCACCATCGACCACGTCGTCGATATGGACCGACACATTGTTAGTCGCTGCGATGCCGATGTCGCGGATTTCTCGCAGCCGGCGATCTTCTTCGTCGCGAAGATAGTTTCGCGCGGCCACGGGGTCTTTCATCCCCAGCACGTTTTGCACCGGATCTTCGCCGCCGCCGATCAAGCCCAGGCTGCGCACGACCTGCACCGCCGGCCCTTGCTTCACGTAGTCGCCGCCGACGTTGGCGTTGCAACCGGAAATCGCGTTTTGCAATTGGTTGACCGTGATGCCGTAACGCGCCATGAGATCGGGGTCGGGCTGAATTTCATAGCGTTTCAAGGTGCCGCCGAAGCTGGCCACGTCGCCGATGCGGTCCACGCGGCGAAATTGCCGTTCGAGCGTCCAATCCTCGAGGGCCTTCAGGTCGTTGAGGCTATAGATCGGCCGGCCGGCGGCATCCTTCGGATTCGAAAGCGTGTAGCGATAGATTTCGCCGGTGGGCGTCTCCGGGGAAATGACGGGCGTCACGCCGTTCGGCAACTGGGCGTATCGCAGGCGATTCAGCACTTCCTGCTTGGCCGCGCTGAATTCCGTGTTGTAGTTGAATTGGCAGCGCAGATGCCCCAATTGAAACAGCGATTGGCTGCGCGTGTAAGCCAGCCCCGCCATGCCCGCCAGCGCATCTTCCAAGGGGATGTTCACCAGCCGTTCAACTTCTTCGGCCGAGGCGCCGGGATACTGCGCAACCACTTCGATGATCGCCGGCGCAGGGTCGGGATAGGCTTCGACATTGACGTGGAAGAATGCATAAAGCCCACCGGCCAGCAGGCTCAACGCCATGAGGAGCACGACGGCCCGGCTTCCCGTGGCCCAATCGATTAGTTTACGGACCATGATGAACGACCTCTGGCGGCAAACGACTCAAACGGCTTCATGAAACCAAGTGCCCACGAGCACCGCGGCGCGGGTGCCATGCCCACGGCTTTGCCCGGGCAAGCGTGCGCCGGCCATGCCCACTCAGAGCAACGGGCATCGCACCCCGAGCCCACCCGGTGCGTCCGCGTTCTTAGTTTTGCGACGCGGTCTTCGCTGCCGCCTCGGCCCGCAGGTCTTGTAGTGCGGCCGACAACTGCAACACACCATCGACCATCACGTTCTCGTGCGGCTCGAGCGGTTTGATGCCCCGCTGTTGCTGCTCTTGCGATGGAGTTTTCACGATTCCCAAGAACTTTTCGGTCCCATGCCCGGCAAGCGCCACAGGGCGCTCCTCGAATTGCCAATCCTGGTCTTTCCCGTGCCGCACAAAGACCGTCGCTCCGCCTCCGTTTTCGACGACCGCGGCGGCCGGCACCGACACCAGATTTTTCGGCGCCGGCAGCGAGACCGTGGCGGTGACGAATTGCCCGATCAACAGCCTGTCGTCGGGATTGTCGATCCAGCCGAGCACCTGGCCCGTGTGCTGGCTCGGATCGATGATGCGGCCGATCTGGTCGAAGCTGAACTGGCCCGAAAGTGGTTTGCGGTTGGCATCCGCGCCGATCTGAATCGTCCACTTCCGCTCTTCCGGCTTCAGTTCCTGTAGCGCGGGCAAATCCTCTTCATACACCTGGCATAGCACACGGAGCCGATTCAGATTGGCCACCTTGATGACATCGAGCGTGGTGTCGATGATGTCGCCGACGCCCGTGTTCATTTCCACGACGACCCCCGAAATCGGCGACCGCACTTCGACGCGCGACCAGTCGCGCTGTGCCTTTGGGCTGCTGGCCGTCAGACCCGCGCCGATTGCATCGGCCTCTTTTTCGAGAGCTTGAATTTCTTCATCCGTCAGCCGCCACGAGCGGAGCGTTCGTTCGGCTCGGCTGCGGGCGATCCAATCGGATTGCCGGGTGTATTCCGCCTGCCGGACGGTTTGATCGGGCGTGGCCCCTTTTTGGGCCAGGTCGCGGAGGCGGGCGAGCGTTTCATCGTCGAGCCGGAGGTGCAGAATCGCATCCACGAATTCGCTCTTCTTTTCGCCCAAATCCTTGCACCAAACCACCGCAATAAGTTGCTCCTTCTCGACCCGATCGCCGAATCGGATCGGCTGCGACTTCGGATTGCCCGGGTCCGAGGGTCCCATTTCCATGATTTCACCAGGGAATCGCGAATGGACTCGGGCCATATTGCTGGGATCGACCATCAGCGTGCCATCGAGCTTCAGCGTCCGTGGCGAAGAATACGGCTCGACCTCAGCCGTTTTCACCCCCAGGCGCAGCACCATCTCGGCAGGCATTTTCACGATCGGCGGTTGAACACTCGTTAGCTGTAATCCCGAGCTATCCGGCGGATCGCCTGCAGACGCTCCGGCATCTTTCTTCTCCAGGGCGCCCGGCAACAACCGCACCGCGACGACGATCAGCACGACGACTGCAATCGATCCGGCAATCCAGCGCCATTTGGCGCCCCGTCGGCTTGTCGCCGGGGATGTTTCTTCTGATGCAGACATGATGCTTTATCCGTAAAAAGCTACAAAATCATCGTTCGCAGGCAGGTCATGATTCGTCGCAAAAGCTGGATTTTGCTCTCAAAAGATAGGTCATCGCACATACCGCGAATCTGCGAAGGAGCGGGCGTCGCAGCCGAATCGCTTGGCCCGAAAGGATCGAAGCCGGCAAGCCTTCGCAGCGCACACTGACCCCAGCCGCGGCATCTTCGATGCAATCTTGTGCCGGAACAATCCTTGCGCTTTGTCTGACCGGCAAGGAAGACATTTGCCTGCGCTTGGAGTCGGGCCACTCTTTGGCCGACCATCGGACCACAACCGTAACATTACGGCACACGCAAAGAGATGGTTCGCTGCGTAGGATGTGCCGCGACAGGGTTTTAGCTTGCCACTGCGGAGTTGGTCAATCTTCGGCGTTGTGCCCGCTGCCGCAGAGCGCTGCCGCCTGGCACTTTGAGAGGCTCGGACAATGCAAAATGCCCGAATTTGATGCCGCTCTTTATTACCGTCGGCCCGAGCGGCAAGAGCGGATTGCCGGTTTCGCCCGGTTTGATCATCGATCGCGGAAACTGGAAATAGAGGTTGGGTAGCCCGACCGCAGCCCAATGAATCGGCGCTTTGCCGGCAGCGGCGTTTAGGCGCGGCGCCGCATCATTCGGAGCAGCATCGCCGGTTTCCAAGCAACTGGCCCGTCACGCTGCTGATTGAATCCGCAGCGATCGCTGCTTGGATGCCGCCGTTGTCGTGGCACGCACGTTGGGCACTCCGGGCAACGCAAAAATGCCCGAACCTTTCGGGTGCCCCTTTTACGGCGGCCCCAGCGGCAAGAGCGGATTGCCGGTTTCACCCGGTTTGATCATCGATCGCGGGATCTGGAAATAGAGGTCGTCGGGCAGTCCGACGGGCTTGCCCGACAGCTTTAGCCGGACGTATTGCGTACCTTCGGGCGGCAACTGGAAGACGATCACATCTTCGTTGGATTCGCTGATATCGATTTTCGCTGCCGGATGGCTGTCGATCACACTGGGCGATTCGCCTGGCGGCGTGTATTTGCTCAAATCGAACCGTTTGATTTCCGCTCCCTGGTCGTCGGTGAGCGTGGCGTCGGCGTCGGGAAGCGTGATCCAACCCTTATAGTCGATGACGCCGGCGGTTTGATGATTCTCCACCTTCACGGAGATGTGCAAGACCGGAAAGGTAGTTTCTTTACCGTCGAGCAACGCATTGCCGCCAAGGCGATAAAACAGCGGGCCGGTGACGGCCTTGGTCACCGTGACTTTGATGTCGTCGTTGCCCTGCGCTTCGTTTTGATCGACCGCCGCCCAATGGATCGGCGCTTTGACGGCAGCTTTCGCCTGACTCGAATCCTCCCCGCCTGGCGTTGCACTCGGCGAAGAACCATTATCCCCGGCCGGCAAAGCGCCCGGAGCAGCATCGGCGGCGACTATTTTGTCGGGATTCGCCGGATCCTGCAGCCGTAGCGTAACAGGCCCGGCGACACGGGCGTTGCCCGCAGCAATCGGATTGCTGTGTCCGTCGGCCGTCGATGCCAGACGATCGGCCCGCTTGGCAGGATCGCGCGCCGCGCCGCGAATAGCCGCAGCGGCAAAACTGGCCGGGTTTCGCGCATCAGCAACCGCGCCCGCGACGGCGGCTTTCACCGCGGCGACGGCAAAGTGCCTGGCGTCACCGCTCCCGGCCTCGCTTGAATCGCCGCCGTCGGTTGAGGGTCCTGGCGGGACCGCGGCACTTGGCGCCGCTTTTGCAATCATCTTCTGCGGCGCTGCGCGGAACGTGAAGAATCCCCCGACACCCATCGCCGCGACGCTAATTGCTGCGCCGGCCAAAGCCAGCCCCATTGATGCATCGCGCCGGGATGCACTCTGAGCGACGCTGTAAATTCCAAGCGCGAGCCCGGCAACTCCGAGCGCCACTCCAGCGTAGGGAATTGCGAACAGCGCCAAGCCGATCACACCTACGCCGATCGCGGCGATGCTGAACATGCGGATGTTTCCAACCGCCGCCGACCGCCGCGCATTTCCCTTGCCCGCCATGGATTTTGCGCCGTTCTTTGCCGAACGATTCGTCGCGGCATGGCGGGGAGTTGGTTTCGGTGAATCCGAGAAACCCAAATCTGGCATTCGGGCGTTTGGAACACTCGCCCCATTCGAGGCGGTTCCAAGCAATTCATCGAGCGATAGCGGTTTGGAGTCTGGCGGAGTAGCGGCAATCGTGGGCGGAGCCAAAGGAGGCGGGACCGGAGGCGCCGCCGGAGGTGTCGGCTGCATCCGCCCGACCGGTGGTGTTGCAGCGACCGCGGTCCCCGCCCGACGAGACACGCTGGGCGAGACCACGGGAGGAGGAACCGCCGCTTGCCCGAGCGGCGGAGCCGCGGCTGGCCCGAGCGGCGGAGCCGCGGCTGGCCCGGGCGGCGGAGCCGTCGCTGGCTTCGGCGACGGAGGGGGCACGGCGCTCTGTTTTGCCTCAGGTGGAGCTCCCGTCGCAGAACTCCGAGGCACTTCCAGCACTTTGCCGCAACCGGGACACTTTGCTGCCCGACCCGCGGACGATTCATGTGCCTGAATCAGCATCCCACATTCGAGACAATGGAACCGAATCATCAACTTTCTCCAGGCCCCCGCCCGAAAACGCCTTCCGCAGCTCTTCACTCCGCGCACCGCTACCGCTTGCAATCCGAGCGGGCAGTGCAGGATTGAACCCGGCCACTGGCCGCCTTGCCACCGGTGGTCCGTGTGCCACTGGCCAGCGCGGTCGGCCAGTGTGAACCGCGAGTTGGCGTCGCGATGCTCCCTCTCTTACCAATCTCTAACCGCCTGTTGAAAAAGGAGGCAGGCGCCTCGCGGCAAAAACGAAACCGCGATAACCGACTGGTCGCTCGGAGCCAGTCCCCTTTTTTTCAACAGGCCCCAACCGCGGCAATACATTCAAACGCCGAAATTTGGGGATGAACTACTGCCATCGCTCAATTATGATTTTGTGCAATTCGGACAATAAGAGCAAGCACGGCGGCTGCCACTTATGCGAGAATCGCTAGCCGGGGGGGCCTTTCCCGCTCGCTCTAGCATTTATCACATGCACATCAGCGGTTAGGCTCGGCCGAAAACGAACTTCCACGAACTTCCACAGACCCCTCTCCCTTGCGGGGGCTTGCGGGAAAGGCAGGGTGGGGTTCAAAAGCGGAAGTTATTTTTCGGCCCAGCCTTAGGCAATCAGGAGCACCGTAATGCACGCCTCAGCCTTATCCCGACCTCCCAAGGTGTCGCATCCGTTTCGTCGCGTCGCGATTCTCTTCGCCGGCGGTCCGGCTCCCGGGGCCAACGCCGTTATCTCCACCGCCGCCGTCTCGTTCTTGCGCAACGACATACAGGTCGTCGGAATCCTGCACGGTTATTCCCACCTGGTCGAGTATTCGACGGAAAAACCGCTCAAAGAGGGCGGCGACTACGTATTGCTCGACCACAAGCGACTCCGCCGCACGCGAAATTCGCAAGGCATCTTGATCGGCACGGCGCGCACCAATCCCGGCAAGAATGTGTCCGACCCGAAGCATCTCGACGATCCCGTCCGCGTCGCTCCACTGCGGACGGTCTACGAAGCTCTCTGCTCGCTCGAAATCGACGCGCTGGTGTCGATCGGCGGCGACGACACGCTGAAAACCGCCAACAAGTTCAAACTCTTTCAAGACCGCCTCCCCGCCGGCAGCCGGCGGATTCCAGTCGTGCATCTTCCCAAAACCATCGACAACGACTACACCGGCATCGATTTTACATTCGGCTACTTCACGGCCGTCGACACGATCGCCACGGAAATCCGCAACTTACTGGCCGACGCCGAGGCCAACCGCGCTTATTATCTCGCCGAATCGATGGGCCGCAGCGCCGGTTGGCTTGCCTATGGCTGCGCCATTGCAGGCGAAGCGAGCTTCGTGATCAGCGTCGAAGATGTCCACGACAAATACGAAGACCGCGAAGAAACGATCGATCCACAAACGGGCCAAAAATCATCTCGCACGGTGATGAAGGTCGAAGAAGTAGTCAACCGTATCGTGCGCACAATGCTCGCCCGCGAAAGGGAGGGAAAGGAATTCGGCGTCATCGTCATCGCCGAAGGATTGGCCGAGTTCTTGCCCGGCAAATACTTGGAAGGCATTGCCCGCGACGAGCACGGGCATATTTCGATTCCACAGGTGAACCTGTGCCGCATGTTCTCGAAGCTCATCACCGACCAATACAAATCCCAAACAGGCCGCTCGCGCAAGGTCACCGGTCTGCAACTCGGTTATGAAGCCCGCTGCGCCGCTCCCAACGCCTTCGACGTCATGCTCGGCAGCCAGCTTGGCGTCGGGGCCTATCGGGCATTGGTCGAGAAACGACTGGACGGCGTCATGGTGTCGATCGTCGGGCAGCTCGAGTTGCGCTATGTTCCATTCCAAGAACTCGTCGATCCGGCGACGCTGGTCACGGTCGTTCGCTACGTCGATCCGAATTCCGATTTCCACAAGCTGGCTCGATTCCTCGAAACCTACGTGGAATGAGCGGTGTTCAATAGTTGGCGGGGCGAGTCGCCAATGGAGCAGTCGTTGCAAGACTTGCTCGCCAACGGCGGCGGCAAGGTGGGCAAGCTTTGCGGCCCGCGCCTGAATTGGCCGCGCTGCGTCTGGCACCGGCATACCGCTATAATAGTTCCGATCCGCTCGGCTGGATTTGCCTTCCGGGCTTGCTCGATCCGTCTTCCCATCGACAGGTGGACCATGTCTCAAAAGCGATCGATCTTTGCAACATCTTTAGTAGCGGCGGCGATTGCGGCATTTGGCTTCGCGCAGCCGGTGATCGGCGCGGGCAACGGTCAAAGCGGCGGCGGTCAAAGCGGCGGCGGATTCAGCGGAGGTGGAGCTGGAATCGGCGGTGGACATGCGGGATTCAGCGGCGGTGGATTCAGCGGTGGATTTAGCGGCGGCCATTATTCGGGCGGATTTAGCGCGGGCGGCAGCCGATCGTCGTTCAGCGGCGGCGGCCATGTCAGTAGCTCATCTCCGACGTTCGCCCCAAACACCAGCGGCCATTTCTCGCCGAACACCTCCGGCGGTTTTGCAAATTCCTCGACGCACGCAAGCGTTATTAACAATTCCGCGCAGCAGAGCTACCACCACTGGAACAACGGACAGTATTACGGCAATCATTGGAACTGGAACGGTTATGGCAATCACGCGATCTATCCCTATTACTTCGCCTTTGTGCCCTTGTTCTATGGTGGCTACGGCTACTTGTATCCCTACTACAATCCGTACGGCGATCCGTATTCGTATTACGCGCTTTACGGCGACCCGGATGTTGGCCTGCCGCCCCTTCCCGCGGCCGTGAATCTTGGTCCGCCGGTCGCGGTGGCGGGAAACGGTCCAGCGAATGGCGTCCTGCCAAACCCGGCATTAAATGCAGCACCCCCAAATGCAGCGGGCGCGGCTGCCGTGGCCGACGCGGATGATGCCGATGGTTCGGCAGGCGCCGAATTCTTCGCCCAGGCCGAGGCCGCCTTCCACGACGGACGCTACCACGATGCGCTGCGCCTGGCGACCCATGCGGCAGTCGAATCGCCGCGAAATCCGAAAGCCCACGAATTGATGTCGCTCAGTTCATTTGCGCTTGGCGACTATCGGGCTGCGGCAATCGAAGCCCACGCCGCGATCGCGCTGGGCCCGCTTGCCGACTGGGCGACCGTGTTTGCCTATTATGGCGATCAGGCCCGCTACACGACGCATTTGCGCGCGTTGGAAAAATATTCGCATGAGAATCCGAAATCGGGCGAAGCGCGCTTCCTTCGCGCTTATCACTACCTGATGACCGGACACGTCGATTCGGCGAAGGAGCAGTTGACCGAGGCATTGAAACTGACTCCGAACGACAAGCTGGCGGCCGAACTGTTGAAGAAGTACGAAGGCGACGGCGGCGCCGCACCTGCCCTGCCTGCGCCACCCGCTCCTCCAGCCAAACCGTCCGCCGATCCCGACGGCTTCGACTCCTAAGCCGCGCAAACTAGCGCCCCGCCGCAGCAGCGCCCCGCGTGCTCCCGAAGCCCAGGGAAGGCCTGGAAAGCGTAGACCCCTTGTAGAATTTCTCTGGGCCTTCCCTGGGCTTGTCCCGGTGTTCGCGCTCCACTGCTTAGCCGGCCAGCCGCCGGGGATTCCTCGCCGCGCCGCTCGCGCTTTTATTTGACAGACGCTTTCCCCCCGCGATAACATTGACAACTGGGGAATCGGGGGAAGTCGCCGCCGCCCCAACTTATCTGCGACCCCTTCGCGGTCCCGGAAGCTGCCAGGGCGTCATTCGAGCCGGAGCAGAGGAATTATTGCATGGCTAAAAGCAATGCTGTTTGGGGGATCGACATTGGCCAATGCGCCGTGAAGGCGCTGCGCTGCGTGCCGCACGACGAGCCGGGCAAGATCGTTGCCGACGCATTCGATTTCATCGAGTATCCGAAAATCTTGAGCCAGCCCGAGGCCGATCCGGTCGAACTCGTCCGCGATGCGCTGAAGCAATTTCTTTCGCGCAATAAAGTGCGCGGCGACCGGGTGGCGATCAGCGTGCCTGGGCAGAGCGGGCTGGCGCGGTTCATCAAGCTTCCGCCGGTGGAAGCCAAAAAAATCCCCGACATCGTGCGTTACGAGGCGCGGCAGCAAATTCCCTTCGCCCTGGAAGACGTTGTTTGGGACTATCAGCAGATGGCGGGCGGCAGCGAAGAAGACGGCTTCGCGCTGGAAACCGAAGTCGGCCTGTTCGCGATGAAGCGCGACCAAGCCGCCCGGGCGTTGCGGCCGTTCAACGAAGCCGCGATCGAAGTCGATATCGTGCAGCTTACGCCGCTGGCGATCTACAACTATATCGTCTTCGATCAACTGCAAGATTTGCCGCCGGTCGAGGACTACAACGCGAAAGATCCGCCTCCTTCGATCATCGTCGTTTCGCTCGGCACCGACACGACCGACCTCGTCGTGACGAATGGCTATCGCGTTTGGCAGCGCAACATTCCGCTCGGCGGAAACCATTTCACCAAAGCGCTGACCAAAGAACTGAAGCTCACGTTCACCAAAGCCGAGCACCTGAAGCGCAACGCCCTGAAGGCCGAAGATCCGAAGGCCGTGTTCCTCGCAATGCGGCCGGTGTTCAATGATCTGGTCACCGAGGTGCAGCGCTCGATCAGCTTTTTCCAAAGTGTCGATCGCTCGGCGAAGATCGGCCGCGTGGTCACGCTCGGCAACGCGATGAAACTGCGCGGGTTGCAAAAATATCTGGCCCAGAGCCTTGGCTACGAAGTGATCGATCTCGACGAATATCGCGGGCTGAGCGGAGCCGCGGTGGTCGGAGCGCCGTCATTCCGAGAAAACTTGTTGTCGTTCGCCGTGTGCTACGGTCTGTGCCTGCAAGGTTTGAAGCAATCGCAGTTGCGCACCAATTTGATCCCGCGCGAAATTCTGCAGGATCGCTTGATTCGGGCCAAGAAGCCGTGGGCCGTCGGCGCAGTGGCAGCGATGCTGCTGGCTTGCAGCGTCGGATTCATGGGCTATTACCATGCGTTTCGAACGGCCGACGACAACGACAAGAGCGGCAGCGAAAGCGCAAAAAGCCTGAAATCCGCGGAAGTTACCGCGACGGAGGTCAAGAGCCGCGCGGATCGCTCGACCGCCGAATTCGCTACCGCCAAAACCAATTTCGACAAAGTCAAGGAAATGGGCGAGCGGCTGAGCGGCGTCCAGCCCCGGAAGATCATGTGGGTCGAACTGATGAAAGCCATCAGCGACGCCTTGCCGCGCGACACCTCCGAACCGCCGCCGCTCGGTGTCGCCAAGCCCGAAGACCTGCAAGCCGCGCTGACCAAGAGCCGCCGGATCGTGATCGATCGGCTCGATTGCGAGCATTTCACGCGGCTCGAGGATTGGTTCGCCGATGTGAAGGACAAATACGAAGGGCCGGGCTCCGCGGTTGCGGCCGCGCCAATGGCAGGCCCAAACAACGCCGGTCTGCCGCCTGGCCCGCCGCCGGGCGACGCAGCCCCCCCCGCCGCCGGCCCGAGCGGCGAAGGATGGGTAATCCAGATCGTCGGACATCATTATCACAATCAAGACCCGGGCAACGAAGGGGCGGAATACATTCGCCGCACGCTGCTCCGCAACCTGATCGACAAGCCCATCCCGCTTCCCGACAAAGACGGCAAACTGATTTCGCTGCTGCCGAAAGACATGGGAATTAGCTACCCGGTTTTGGTGCGAGCCACGCGAGCCGAGCCCGAAGATGTGCCGCTTCCCGGGGCCACTCCCGGAGATCAGCCCGGCCAGCAGCAGCAAGCCGGCGCTCAGCCGCAAACCGTGCCGGTAATGCGTTGCGACTTCACGCTCCAGTTCGTCTGGAAAGAAACGCCGATCGACAAACGCATGGAATTGCTGGAAAAACAAAAGCCCGCGTCGGAAAAGCCCCCGGCCATGGCGCTTGGCAATCCGCCCGAAGCAAAACCCTAACACGGCTACAGGCTACAGGCGGCAGGTCGAGGAAATGCCAGCCATCGCATTGCAAGTGTCCGTCGTTCGTCCTAACCCCTGACCCTAACCCCTCACCCTTTCGTCGCCATGGACCAAGTCAAGCAATATTGGGAAATCGTCAAGCGAGAGCACTTTTGGATTTTGTGCGGCCTTTCGGTGCTCATCCCCTTGGCGGTGTTCTGGGTCGCCAGCGGCCATCTGGCCGCGGCTTATGCCACTCAGAAGTCAAAGATCAGCGGCGTCAACTCGGGCGTGCAGCCGCTGATGAGCGGCGATCATCCGAACGATCAATGGGTGCAATACGTCAACAGCGAAACCGACCACCTGCGCACCAATGTGCTCGACGCCTGGGAAAAACTCTACAACCAGCAAAAAGCGGTGCTTGTATGGCCCGCGGATTTGCGGCCCGACTTTATCGCTGCCTTCAGCAGGCCGGCCGCATCCGATGATCCACGCGCTCTGGAGCCGCTCTGCGAACGCTATCAGAACTACGTCAAAACCGAGCTTGCTCACATGGCCGATATCGTGGACGCCGAATGGGCGCCAACGGAAGGAGGCGGAGGCGGGGCTCATCCGGCTGGCATGCCGCGCATGAATCGAGCGCGCGGACCGAATGGTCAGGAAACGGAAGAAGCCGAAGGTCCGAAAAAAACCTACATCGTCAACTGGGACGCGGCCGACGAAGGCGATCTGGTGAAGGACTACGATTGGATCGACCCGCCCTCGCCGCTCGATGTGCGCTATGCCCAGGAAGAACTGTGGGTGCTCGAAGCGATTCTCAAAGCCATCTCTCGCACCAACGTCGGCGCGACGGGCGATTTCGATGCCGTGATTCGTGAAATCGTGCGAACTCGCATCGGCTACGACGCCACCGACAAATTCCCATTGGGCGAGGGCGCGGACCGCATCGACCGCCCACAAGGCGCTAGACGTGCTCCGGCACTCCCCGGCCCCATGGGTCCCCCCGGCGTGCCCGGCGGACCCGCGGGGGCGGCGTTCGAGCCAAAGCGCCCCATGCGCCACCGCTCGACCGATGAAGGCGCGCTCGGCATGGGCGGGCATCGCCGCCCGGCGTTCGGCATGCCGGGCGGTGGGCCAGGCCCGATCCCAGGACAAATCGGACCGGCTGGCCCCGCCGATCCCGACGCTTGGCTCAAAGATGGCCGCTATGTCGACGGCAATGGAAAACCCTTGCTCGGCTCCGATTGGGCCAATTCGACTTCGCCCGAATACAACCGCATGGCCTTCAAACTCGTGCTCGTGGCCGACGAACAGCGCTGGCAGCAATTGCTGGTCGAGCTTTGCAATTCACCCTTGCCGCTGGAAGTTCGCCAGGTGCGAATCAATGCCGATGATCGCGAAGGCGGGCACGGGCCGGCTCCCGCAGGCCACAGACCCGGCAGTTCCACTGGTCTCCACAACGTGACGGTCGAGATCGACGGTGTCGCGTATCTGATGAACCGGCCGAATCTCGCCAAGCTGGGCATCGAGGCGGCCGGCGCCGGCGCAGCGCTGAATCCGGTTCCCGCGCCGGCGGCAGCTCCCGCGGCTCCGGTTGCTCCCGCAGCCACACCGGCCAACCCAGCGGTTGCGGCGGGCCCGGCAACCGCTCCACCAGCATCGGCCGCGACCGTTGCTCCCGGCAGTGTGGTTCCGCCGGGCAGTGTGGTTCCGCCGGGCAGTGTGGCTCCGACCGCAACGCCGCCTGCTTCAGCACCGCCTGCTGCGACATTGCCCGGCACTTCGCCGGCTGCCGGGTCGGCGCCGCCCGGTCGGTCGCCAGCCGTTCCACCAACGACGCCAGCGACCGCGCCGGCAACTGCGGCTCCGGCAGGCCCGGCGGCGGGTTCGCCGGCGGCTCCTCTCAACAAATAGAAACGTCGAACAGACATATCCGTTTTGCCACCGAAGAGACTTCAACGTGAATGGTTGCGATTGATCGGCTTACGAAGCGGGGACGACGGGGGCGAGAGATCGGGGGCGAATCGAAACGAGAAGGAACAGAGGCATGAAGAAGGTCAAGTTGAAACTCGACATGGATCAGTTGAAGCAGTTCGGCATCGAACACGGCGAGAAATTCGGTCTCGCGGCAGCGGTGCTGATCTTGGGCGTGTTCATCGTGAAGGCCGCTTCGCGCGAAACGCTTCCCGAGAATCTTTCGCCCGAGGCGATCAAGCGGAATAGCGCCACCGCCGACAGCAACCTCCGCCACCTCCGGGCCCCGCCGGCAGATCAGGATGTGAAGGGGAAAGATTTCGCGAGCACGGTGGTCAAAGTAAACAGCTTGCCGAAAGGATTGGCCGAGATTTCCCGTATTTCACAGCCTCCATTCGAGGATCCGATCAAGCGCAACGACCCGACGTTGTTCAAGGTCGAGGAGCTTCGCGCTACGCCATTTCGCGGCGGTCTTTGCGTCGTGTCGAACGGTGTGGCAGCCGCGCCGCCGATCCTTGGTCAGCAGTCGCCGCCTGCCCGTGTCGCACCCGCGCCGGCTAGCGGCGGCTTGATTCCAGGTCGGATCACGGGCCGCCCCGGCCGTCCGGCAGCTCGACCACCCGTTGCGACGACGCGCGATCCTCTAGCAGGAGCAGCCGCCGGCGGAGCGGAAGCAACGCAGCCGTTCCCCGCGGGCTTTACGCAACCCGGCCCGCAGGCGTCGGGCGAAGCCACGGGCGTGTATGGAATCGTGGTCACCGGCTTGGTCCCCGATCAAGCCCAGCGCGAGGAATACGAACGTCGCTTCAAGCATGCCCGGCATGCCGAAGCAGAGGCCGGCGCCGGCCGCGGCCGCAATGGACCGGCTCTCGACAGCGACACGCCGAAATATGTCTGGTGTGTGTTGGAGCGCACCGACACGACTGACGGCAAGACCATTACGCTTGATTTCGGCGACATGGACCAAATCCGGCAAGACTACAAGAATCCAGATCCCACGCTGCTCAATGCGACGAAAGAGGAAGTGAACAAGCTCCACCTCAGCAGGGCGACGATGCTGCAATTGGATCGCGAGCAGAAAACATGGGCCGTTCAGGTGCCGGAAGTAGCGGCGCCGGAATTCGTGATGGAAAAATGGTTTACATGGCCGCTGCCCCCGGTGCTGTTGCGTGTGTGGGGCGAGGAAGCGGCACATCTGCCGCAGGTGCCGCTGGCCCCGCCCGTGGCGGCGGCCGGCCGCGGCATGGCTCCGCCGGCGGTTCAACCGGGACCCGGACAGGCCGATTTCGGTGCGGATCCGAATGCGGCCGGAGGGGGACGCGGCGCCGCGCCCGTCTCGCGGCGATATCCGCCGATCGTCGGCGGCGCCCGGGCGCGGGCGGATGCCGAGCTCCAAGCCCAAGAGGTGCCCTACAAACTGTTCCGCTTCATCGATTTGAATGTCGAGCCGGGGCATTCGTACAAGTATCGCGTGCAAATGCTGCTGCGCAATCCGAACTTTGGACTGGAACCGCAGGTGCTGCTCAAGCCGGAAACGGCAATGGTCGCCTATAAACAGACGCCGTGGAGCGACACGTCGCCGACCGCGGCGATTCCGCAAGACACGCGGCTTTTGGGCGGCAATATCGATCGCCCGAAGCATCAGGAGCCCAAGGCGAAAATCGGCGTCTTCACGTTCGACAAGGTTCAAGCCATCGAATTGATTAAGGAATTCGAAACGGATTTGGGCGCGCTGGTGGGCACCACCGTCGCGGATCAAACCGTCAAGGGCGTGGCCGATCCGGTGCAGCGCGTGGTCCGCGATATCCAAGGCAAATTCCGCACGCCATCGGTGCTGCTCGATCTTCGCGGCAATGATGAAAAACTGCCCGGCACCGAAGGAATGACCGAACCGGCCGAGATGCTTTTGCTCGACGATGTCGATGATCCGGCGAACCCGCGGCTGATCGTCGTCAACGAGGCCAAGGACAAGCCGATCGTCGACGATTGGAAACAGACGCACATTCCGCCGGCGGCCCCCGCCGCAACTCCGGCTCCGGGTGGGGCTCCGAAGGCCGGCAACGGCTTGCTTCCGGGCGGCGGATTACTGCCCCCGAGAAACGGCCCGCAATCGGGCCGCCGCGGCAATCGCTAGCGGCGAAATGCCAGCTTGATTTCGAACGCGCGAAACCACAAGCGTGCTCCAACGAGCGGTTGGAGCAGCGAATCGCTTGCGTTTCGCGCGTCTCTTTTTTGCGTTTCTGAACGCCCGCAATCGAGAATCGCGCCAACTGCCCTTGACCGCCTTTTCGCCCGCCGGTATCTATCCCGCTCTCTTCTGCAAATCTTCGACAGAACTTCAGCCAATCTCGTCGTGTTGAGAAGTTTGGTCGAAGACGATTCCGATTCCGGAGGTTCGCACCAACCCAAGCCATCCAGCTCCCCAGGCATTGTTGCGCGGCCACGATGGCCACGTCGCGATCCGAGCGTTCGACAGCGGGGCTGGCAGCAAGATGCTTTTCGATGAAGGAGAATGGGGTTGAATACCACGTCAAAGCGCATCGTCGGCACGTTACTTTTTCTGGCGGGAAGTTCGGCCGGCGTCGCTCGAGCCGTGCCTCCGATGGGGCTCGTCCAAACCTATCTGGTCGCCGCGGCGATCGGCGATGATGCTACCGATGTCGGACAGGCCGACAACCTGTTGCGTCAGGCCCGCAATGCCATGCAGCAGCGCAACTGGCAATTGGCCGATTCGTTTATCGCGCGGGCCGAAGCGCTGAATCCGAAATACGGACTGTTTCACAGCGGCGACACGCCGAAGAAATGCCGCGCCGACTACAACCGCTCGCTCGGCTTGAATCCGGACGGAACCAGTACCAGTTCGATCCCGCCGGTTTCGCTGGGCAAGGCCCAGGATCCGTTCGCCGGCCGCGACAATTCGCAGCCAGCCGCGCCCGGCGACGCGGCTTATGCCAGCCCGAGCCAATCGCAAAGCGGCTTCTCTTCCGTCGCGCAAGGCGGAGCGCCGGCGCAGTATGTTCCGGCCGATTCGACCGCGGCGCCCGGCTATCCGGCGGGCGGCGGCTATCCATCGACCGGCATGCCGTCGTTCAATCTGCCGGCTACGTCTGCACCAGATGTGGCATCCCAAAATCCGCCAACGTCGGCTGCCCAATCGCAAAGCTTTGCGCCGTCCACCGACGCCGCGGCCCGCTACAAGTGCGATGCGCTGTTGAAGGGCGCCCGCAAGGCGCTCGCGCAGGGCGATGCCCGCCGTGCCGCAACCGAATTGGAGCAGGCCAGGGCGACCGGGGTGGCTTACGGCCCGATGGAAGACAGCCCGGCGAAAGTCGATTCGCTGATGAATCGCTACAACAACCTGATGGCGCAGCAAAACCAGAGCAACACGGAAGGTTATCGCCACGAGTATGCCGGCCTGCTGATGGAGGAATCGAAAGGATTGTTGGCATGGCGGGAGTACGACGATGCCGAACGTCTCGCCAGCGATGCGCAGAACATGGGTGTTCAATACAATCCGGTCGAACAGCATCCCGACGCCTTGTTGCAAGAGATAGCCGCCGAGCGGCGTGGCGGCGGCAACGGAGCGCCGTCGACAATCAACCTGATGGCTGTCGAGGCCATGCCCATGCATCCCGTCCCCGGCCAAACGGCAAATGGCGGCGGCGACGACAAGCAGCATGCCGCCGAATTGATCCGGCAGGCTCGCGCGGCGATCGGTCGCGGCGAGCTGAATCTGGCCGAGCAACTGGCCCGCCAGGCAAGCGGATTCGCCCGGGATTCGGCCTTCGGCCCGCAGGAAGATCAGCCCGCGCTGGTGCTGCTCGATATTCAGATGGCCCGGCGGAACAATCCCTCCGGAGTGGTGATGGCGGGCGGAGCGCAAGCGAGCGATACGCAGGGCAACGGCTACGTGACGCGCTCGATTTACGATCCGAACTCCGATCCGACGCGAAATGTCCCGGCGGCGATGGCCATGGCCCCCACGGTGCAACTGGCCGCCGATCCGAATGCATTGCAAGCCGTCGAATCCGTGCCGCCCGGTGCGAGCAGAGCGGTGCCGGCCAACCCGGTGCCGGCCAATCCTATGCCGAGCGCTCCGAACGGCGAAAACGCGCCGGAGGCCCTGCTCCTGTTCCGGCAGGGTGAAAAGGCGTTGACCGACGGCAATCGCGCGGAAGCGATGCGATTGTTCCGCCTCGCCTACGTTCATCAAGAACAACTCGATCCGGCGACCCGGGCCCGCCTGCAAGATCATCTGCAAATGCTCTACGTCAGCCCCCGGCCGGCAACCAACGGCGGCATGTTAGACGCCGCCGCCGCGCATCAGCGAATGCTGGCCGACAAAATCTCGGCCGATATTTCTCGCGCACAGAATTCGGCCCACGGCCTGCAAGCCCGCGAGCCCAGAAAGGGCCTCGAACTGTTGCAGCAACAGCGGCTGCAAATCGTGGCAATTCCGGATCTCGATCCGCAATACCGCCAGGCATTCTTGCGCCGCATCGACGCCAGCATCGAAGAGATGCAGGTGTATATCCAACGCCACTTGGCGCAGATCGAACTCGACGAGCACAACGCGGCCGTGCATAAAGAAGTCGACGATCGTCGCAATGCCAAGCTGGAAATCGGCGAAAAGCTCGCGTCGCTGGTCGACGACTACAACAAGGCCATCGACGAACGCCGCTTCCCCCAGGCCGAACTCATTGCCAAACGAGCCGCGGAAATCGATCCCAACAACGCGGTCGTCCACCAGATGGTCACGGTGAGCAAAATGCTCCGCCGCGAAGCGCTCGATTTGGATATCAGAGGCAAGAAGGAAGACGGCTTCAACACCGCCATGCAGGAGGTCGACGAATCGGCCGAACCCTTCACGGGCGATTCGTTCAAATTCGGCAGCAGGCCGGATTGGCTGGCGCTCACCGATCGCCGCAAGCGGCTTATGGCGGAGGGCGACACGCACCGCAGCCCCGGCGATCTCGACATCGAGCAGAAGCTGACGATGCCGGTCTCGCTGAAATTCAAGCAAGCCCCGCTCAGCGAGGTGCTCGACTATCTGAAGAAGATCACGCAAGTGAACATGTATATCGACGCCGAAGGTTTGAAAGCCGAAGGAGTCTCCGGCGACGAACCCGTGTCGATCGATCTCACGCGCGACATCCAGCTCAAAAGCGCGCTGGCTTTGATCCTGCAGCCCCTGCACCTGAACTACGTGATCAAAGACGAAGTGCTCAAGATCACGAGCGAAGACCAGCGGCACGGGCAGGTCTACACCAAGAGCTATCCCGTGGCCGACCTGGTCATCCCGATTCCGAATTTCAGCCCGGATGGCCGGCAAGGGATCAACGCCGCTCTGCGCGAGGGCTACGATCGAATCGGCTACGGCGGCGCGTCGGGGGGCGCTTTCGGCGCCGGCACGATGGGCGCGCTGGCCGGCGATCCCAAGGGCGGCAACGTGAGCCCGGGCGTTCAAGCCCAGTTTCTCCCGGTCGGCACCGGACAGGTCCGCAGCGGAAGCAATCAGAAAAATGGCTACGCCGGCCCGGGCGGAGCGGGGGGCGGCAATCAAGCCGACTTCGATTCGCTGATCGAACTGATCACGTCGACCGTCAGCCCGCAAAGCTGGGACAGCAACGGCGGCGCCGGCTCGATCGCTCCGTTCAACACGAATCTGACGCTGGTCGTCAGCCAGACGCAGGAAATCCACGAGCAAATCGCCGACCTGCTCCAACAATTGCGCCGCCTGCAAGATCTGCAAGTGACGATCGAAGTGCGGTTTATCACCCTCGACGACGACTATTTCGAAAAGATCGGCGTCGACTTCAACTTCGATATTCCAACGAATGCCACCAACGGCGCGATCGCCTTCAATGGGGCCTCGACCCAGCAAAGCCAGGTGATCGGCTTGAACTCGACCAGCTCCGCCACGTCCGGCTTCACCTCCACGCCGACCGGCTCGATCAATTTCAACCAGAACGGCATCGCCAACGCCAACATCCCGGCCTTCACGGGCCTGACGGTGGACACCACGCCCGCCTCGTTCGGCTTCGCGATCCTTAGCGACATCCAGGCCTTCTTCCTGGTGCAAGCGCTGTTGGGCGACGATCGATCGAACGTGTTGCAGGCGCCGAAGGTGACGCTATTCAACGGCCAGCAGGCGTTCGTCTCCGACACCTCGCAAGAGCCGTTCGTCACGAGCGTCGTGCCGGTGGTCGGCGATTTTGCCGCCGCACAACAGCCGGTGATCACCGTGCTCTCGGAAGGCACGTCGCTGACGGTGCAGGCCGTGGTTTCGCCCGACAATCGATTCGTGCGGCTCACGGTGGTTCCGTTCTTCAGCCAGATCGGCAACGTGCAGACGTTCCAATTCACCGGCTCGACCAGCACCACCAACTCGGCCAGCACCGCGGCGAACACGACCGCCACCTCCACGAGCGCGGCGACCGGCGCGACGACCGTCAATTCCGGCACGACGGTGCAATTGCCGACGTTCAACTTCGTCACGGTAACAACGACGGTGAGTGTGCCCGACGGCGGCACCGTGCTGCTGGGCGGCATCAAGCGACTCAGCGAAGGCCGCAGCGAACGTGGCGTGCCGATCCTCAGCGACATTCCCTACATCAATCGCTTGTTCCGCAATACGGCCGTCGGCCGCACCACGGAAAGCCTGATGATGATGGTCACGCCCCGAATCATCATCCAGGAAGAGGAAGAAACGAAGCTCATGGGCACCACGACGCCTCCGTGAGCCGCGTAGCGAATTTGCGGCGGAGCGTGAAACCGCAAGCGACTTGCCCTCTCAAACGGCAAGGACAAACGCTTGCGGTTTCGCGCGTCTGGCATTAGCATTCCCGATGCGTGCTGCGGTGTTCATATTCCGGCATTCTTTCCCGACCATTGGTCGCTCTCATGAACGCCCGCTGGTGGATTATCGTTGGCGCCGTGTTGGCCGCGGCCGCGGTTTTGGCGGGAGCGTTCGGCGCTCACGGTCTGAAGCAGCGCGTGAAGACCGGCCTCATGACGGCGGAAAAGCTCGAGGTGTTCGACACCGCCGCGCGGAATCAGATGATTCATGCGATCGGCCTGATTCTCGTCGGGCTCGCGCTGCGTGCGGGCGGGCCATCGATGGCGGCCCAAATTGCCGGCGCAGCGTTTCTGCTCGGCATCGTGCTGTTTTGCGGATGGCTGTATGCCAACGCACTATCGGGGAATGTCGCGCTGCCGCTTTTGGCGCCGATCGGCGGACTGTCGTTCGTCGTCGGCTGGATCGCGCTGGCGGTTGCGGCGTGGGGTTGGACCGCGGCGCGGTGAATCTTGCATCGACGCGCGAAACCGCAAGCGAGCACCAATGCCGGTCGAGTGGGTGGCTCGCTTGCGGTTTCGCGCCTCGGCGGTTGCCTCCGCCGCGTGCGGCTTACAACGCCGCCGCGTTGCCGATTCTTGCCGTCATGGCATCGCGCACCAGCCACCACGCGATCCGCGGGTTCCGCTTCAACTGCGACAAGCAGTAGGGAAGATAGGCCTTGCCGTACGGCAAATAAATCCGTGCCGGCACGCCGAATTCATGGGCCAAATGGATCTGTCGCGTCAGCGGCAAGCCATAAAGCAACTCGAGCGTGGCCGGTGTGCCGAGCGACGACAAGCGTTCGAGTGCGGCACGAGCCGTGCCCAAATCGTGGCTCGCCACCGCGACCGTTCGCGCCCGACCGGCGAGCCGTTCGATGATCGCCTCGAATCCGCGTCGCGGGTCGAGCCGCGGGTCGGTCGGATCGGGCCATTGCCCTTTCACGACCCGCACAGCCAACCCGCGGCGGGCGGCCCAATCCGCATCGTCGGGGCTGCGCCGCCATCGGGCCGGCAGCGTGCAGCCGATGTCGGCATTTTGTCGCAGCGCGGAATCCACCGCCGCCCAAGTTCGATCGACCGATTCGGGCCCCATTGCGTCGAAGTGCAGCCGAACCTGCAATCGCACCGCCTCGCGTACCAGCGACTCCAGGATCGGAGTGGAATAACCGAGCGAAGGAAATTTGATCGACAGATACGTGTCGCGGCCCAATGCACCCAGTGCTTCGAGCGCTTCGTGATACGCGGCAAAAACATTCGAGGGCTCCGAACCGACGGCGTCCCAATAGCCCATCGTCGACCGCAGGCCCCGAGCAGCCAGTCGATCGGCGAGCGCCAACGCTTCGTCCAGTTCGCTCCCGGCGATATACGATTTCGCCGCCCGTCGGGCTAGCGCATGCAGGGGCGCTTTGGCGGCCTTGGTCAGTCGATGCACGAAATTGCCCATCGCTTCACTCTCTACCCGGATGTTGGTCGCTCGTCGGCGTCAGCGGCGGTCGTTTCCGAGGATGCTGGCGGGCTTGCGTCGCCGTCGGCTCGGGCTGCCGCCCCGCGAAACCGCCCGCGCCACCGCTGCAAGGCCGCGGTCGATCGACGGCGGGCAACCGTGACGGTGTCGGCGGCGAACGCCGCAGCGCCGCGCAAGCCAAATGGATACAGCCGCAGCGAGACACAGCGATGCTCTTCTTGCGTCCAGACCTGCGTCCACGGCTCGACGGTGCCGAGAAACTCATAGGCTGAGAGCTTTTGGCGGACGGCATGCCGGATCGTTTCGCCGAGCAACAGCGTGCCGGGCGAGCAATCGGCCCACGCCGGGTCGAAACCGATCTTCAACAACCACCAGCGGCCGGCTTCTTCCGTGGCGATTTGCATGGCGACTGGTTGGTGTCCGATCCAGAGCAGGCCGATTCGCAGCGTGCCGGCCTTCGCCGCCCAATCGGCGAAGCGACGCAAATGACCCCCGCGAAGCGGATCGCAGGCCAATGCCGTTCCGGCCTCCCCCTTCCACGAACGAGCCTCGATGTCGTAGGCGATTTTCAGCAGTTCGTCGAGTTGATCGCTTGCAGGCGCGAGCACCTCGGCACGCACTTCGCCATCGCGCTCGGCGCGCCGCTTCGCGCGCCGATAGTCGGATCGCCGCCGCGAACTCAAATGGCCTTCCGGCGACTGCCAACTCTCGTCCAACGTGATGAAAGGGCAGCTCGCTTGAGGCCTGACGACGACGATCGCCCGGCCACGGCTTGCTGTTCGTAGCGCTTCGATGGTCGGCGAATCTTCGGGCATGCGGCCCAAGAGCAACGGTTGCCGCAGCCGCACGATTGCGTCGGCCAGTGCGCCGAGTGCCTCGCGGTCGGTGTACACGAAGTCGGCCGGTTCGTTCAACCGCCCGACGCCCAACATTTCCCATCGGGCGGCGCCCCAACCGATTGGTCGAGCTAGCGGTGCGACGCCGCGCAGCACGCCGTCGCCATCGACTGCCATAACGATTTGCGGCGCTTGTTCATCGGCCAGCGTGGTGGCGGCGGCCAGCGTCCAGCCGAAGCTGGCCATCGGGCCGCCGCATTCGCCGCCTCCTAAAGCTTCCGAACGCAGTGCTGCGGCGGATTGAGCTCTCGTCCTGGCAGCAGCCGCCGCGCCACCCATCAATTCGCGGCCGACGATCAATGCCGCGGCTTCAAGATCGACGCTCGGCCATTTCGCTTCCAATCCGCCGATCGCGTCGATTCCGGGGACGGTCCGAGATGTATATCCGGCGCTCGATTCGTGAGCGATCGATCGTTCGAGCAAATTGAGTGCTGTCGCCATCGACTGCCTCCCGTCTGACGCTTGCCGGCCGACGCAAAGTATGCCCTCACAGCCACTCTACGTCGCGCCGGCGATGCGGCAACCGATCCCGGAGCATGTGTGACGATGATGCCGATGCTGCGAGTCGCGCGGCCCGCGACGGGGTTTGGTTTTTTGCAAGCGGTTGGCGGTCGGGCCGCCCCAGCGATTGGCGGTCGGCCCGCCCCAGCGATTGGCGGTCGGCCGCCCCAACACGTTCGGGCCGTGCTCCGTTGCCAACTCCACGCTAGCCCGCAACGTCAGCGAGGGAGGCCTCCAAGCGGAAGCGACAATTTGAACGCCCCCCGCGGAGCCGTTAGGATAGGGGAATTGCCGACGGCGGCAATTTTTTTCCGCGAAAACCAAATAATCGGCGCCTGCTGCGCATCTAATAAGGTAAAGCGGGCGCGACGGGGGCTTGCCTTGAGTTGGGCGGATGAGTGCAAGATCGATCCGCAGGTGGTCGCCGGGCTTTATTTGGAGCACGCCGACGCGCTACGCCGCTTCGTCGTCGGAGTGCTCGGCAATCGGGTGGCCGGCAGTGGAATGGCCGGCAGTGGAATAGCTGGCAGCGCCGAGTCAGCCGCCGATGTGCTGCATGCCACGTTCGCCAAGCTCGTCGAGCATGGCCACACCGTTCGCGAAGAGGGACATAAAAGTTGGCTGTTTAGCGTCGCGTATCACGAGGCACTGGCGCTTCGTCGCCGGCGTGCGGTCGAAGTGAATGCGGTCCGCCGGATCGCGGCCGATGGCTTGGCGGAGCAAGGACGACGGGATTTTGGCGGCATCCAGACTGCCGAGGAGCGTCTGATACGCTGGGAAACCGTCGAACGGGTTCGCCGCGCGATCGAGCAATTGCCGGCCGAGCAACGGCAAGTCGTGCGGATGCGGATTACCGACCAAAAGAAATTTGCCGAGATCGCCCGGGAATTGCAACTGCCGCTGGGAACGGTGCTCAGCCGGATGCAGTTGGCCCTGGCAAAGCTGCGAAAAAGCCTTGCCGACGAGCAGAACTGAGAGCGTGTCAAAGAATGGGATTGGCTCCGACCTTGATTCAGGAAAACCCGAAAAAAAGCGGCGGTCGTGAGGCGCCTGTCGCCATTCTTCACATTTGCCATTCTTCACATTTTTGAGCGATTGAACCGACTGACGAAGACAATGCTCACGCGAACCACAACAGCGGATTAGGACGGAATATGGCTGGCGAAGAGTCGATGTCGATGGGAGATGCCGACCTGGATTTGTCGGCCTTGCGCTATCTCGGCGATGAGCTATCGTCCGTCGAGCGAGCAGAATTCGAATCGCTCTTGGCCGAAAGCCAGGAAGCGCGCGAGGCCGTCGCTGCGGCTGTGCTAATGCTCGCGGCTGTGCCGTTGGCGACTGACGCCGGCTCGCTACGACAAACTCGGCCATGCGAACGGCCTGCCCGGGTCGGATTTTTGGGGCGATTGGCGCGGCGTGCGGCGTGGGCGGCGGTCGGCGCGGCGGCATGTTGTTTGGCAATCGTCGGGGTCGACGCCGCTCGAAATGTGTTGTCTGCGTCGCATCGGGCCGTTGCAACGCCGGATCAAGAAGCCCGCTCAAGCGTTTCCGGAACTAGCGGTGATCGGAATTCGCAAGCGACCGACGACTTGGCTCTCGAATGGATGAACATGGCTGCCCAAGCCGATCCTTCCGACACCGACAAGGGCACGGACGCAATGGCTGTAGTCGGCGCGGAATCCGGTCCGGATGCGGAAAGCGTTTTGGCCGAGGCGAGCCGATTCGCGAACGGCAATTCCGCTTCCGCGGATGCTGCGTCGCCCGGCGGCTCGAACGACGCCGTCGACGAATTGATTGCTCCGAGCTGGCTTGTGGCGGCGGTAGCGCCCGCGGAGACAGCCGTTCCGCCGAACGCCAATCCTGCGTCGGGCGGTGCGCGGGCCGCCGAATAGGTTTGGCGAGAAACGCGAGGATGGTTCGAGATGGCCTATAAGACTTCATCATGCTCCGCACGGGTGATTGCCGCGTGCTTGGCCGCATGCTTGGCGGTGGGATTGTTTGGCGTCGGGGCGATCGCGGCCGAATCGCTTGAATCGCCGTCATCCGTACCGCAGGCCGCCAGTGCTTCGCCCAAAACCAAGCCATCGGTCGCCGGCAGACTGTCTGCTACCGGTAAGCCGGTTGCGAAGGCCGTGCAGGTGTTGATTACACCCGAGCGCGAGGCGGCCGCGTTGCAGTTTGTTCGCGAGCATCATCCGGAACTGGTCGAACTGCTGAAGAACCTGAAAATCTCGCATTCTGCGCAATATCAAGCCGCCCTGCGGCAACTTTTTCAGACGAGCGAACGGCTCGCGCGAATCCACGAAACCGATCCGCCGCGTTACGAACTCGAATTGAAGCTGTGGAAAATCAAGTCGCGAATTCAGCTTCTCGCGGCCCGGTCGAGCATGTCAAACGATCCGGAACTCGCCGTGCAGCTCAAGGCCGCACTGGAGGAGCAGGCTCAGGTGCAGCTTGCGGAATTGCAATTGGAGCGCGATCGTGTGGCCGAACGGCTGAAAACACTCGATTCGTCGGTCGAGCAATTCAAAGCGAATCGGCAGCGAAATATCGACAAGCAATTCGAAAAATTGATGGCCGACATCAATCACCGGCGCTTGCAAACCGCCGCAAGACAGGCAGAATCGACGAAAGAGCGACCGGCTGCGAATGCCGTAAAGCCCAGCGTTGCGACGAAATCCGCCCGCCCGACCACGCCGACAAGCTCCGCCGCTATCCCACCCACCGACCAAGCCCAGCCTTGATCCGATACGGATTTGATCCGTCGTGACAGTAACCCGCCTCGCCGAAAAGTCATTATCCTTGTAGAGCAGCGAGATCCGCCGGCCGGCGCGGGGCTGCGTAAGCGTGCGCTGCCCGGTGAACGGTGTCCGGCGAGCAGCGCCTGGTGAGCGGCGCCTGATGAAGGGAGTAATGCGATGAACCGCCCGTTGCGAAATGGCCTGATCGTTGCCGCAGGCATGTCGGCCATTGTGGTGGGGCAAGCGCTCGCCGCCGCGGTGCAAGACACGGCTGCGCGGCCGGCCGATTCCACGCCGCTGCCGCCTGCGAGCGAGCGGTTTGCCGGCGGCGCGAAGTCCGACGAGGTGCCCGATTTCCGCCGGCATATCGAGCCGCTTTTCGGCCGGCTCGGTTGCAACGGCCGGGCCTGCCACGGTTCGTTTCAAGGCCGCGGCGGTTTTCATCTTTCCCTGTTCGGCTACGACGCCGTCACCGACCACCAAACGCTGCTGACGAGCACCGACGGCAAAGTCGATGTCAAGCATCCCGGCGAAAGCTTGATCCTCAAGAAGCCTACGCTCACGATCGACCATGAAGGCGGCTTGCGCATGAAACGCGGCGATTGGGAATATCGCATGCTGCTCAAATGGATCGAGGGGGGCGCCAAGCTTTCCAACAGCGAATTGCCGGCCGCAAAATCGGCCACTGCAAAATCGGCCACTGCAAAATCAAACGCTGCACAAGCAAACGCTGCACAAGCAAATAGTGCGAAGCCGGTCGATGTCGCCAGTCTCGACGTCTCGCCCGCTGAAATCGTGTTTCATAAGCCGGGCGAAACCGTGCAGCTCCGCGCGATCGTGCATTGGACCGACGGCACTAGCGAAGATGTGACGCCGCTCTGCCGCTATCAGTCGAACGACGATGCGCTGGCGAAAGTGGATTCGTCGGGCCGAGTGACGTGCTTGGGCAAAGGCGACACGCAAGTGGTGGCGTACTACGACAATGGCATCACGCCTGTGCCCGTCTTTTTGCCGCTGTCGGACCTCGTCGGCCCGCGCTATCCCGCAACGCCGACCAACAACCGAATCGACGAATTGGTGTTGAACAAGCTCAAGAAGCTCGGCATCACGCAGTCGCCATTGTCCGACGACGCCGAATTCTTGCGCCGCACAAGTCTCGATGTGACCGGCACACTGCCGGCGCCGGACGAGATTCGCGTCTTTCTGGCCGACCGTTCGGCCGACAAGCGGCAGCGGAAGATCGACGAACTTCTGAGCCGCCCGGCCTATGCCGCGTGGTGGGCGACGCGATTGTGCGATCTGACCGGCAACAACGCGAACCAAATTCAATGGTTCGACCAAACCACCGCCTCGCTGCAATGGTACGACTGGATGTACGACCGGATGCGGCGCAACGTGCCGTACGACAAGATCGTGGCCGGCCTGCTGTTGGCCACCAGTCGCGAGCCGGGGGAAGACTACGCGGCCTATTGCCGGCGCATGGCAACCTACAACGCTCCGCATGGTTCGGCGGATTTCGCCGCCTCGCCGACGATGCCCTTTTATTGGGCTCGCAATAATTTCCGCAATCCCAACGATATGGCGCTTGGCTTCTGCTACACGTTTCTCGGAGTGCAGATGCAATGCTGCCAATGCCATAAGCACCCGTTCGATCGCTGGACGAAGCAGGATTTCGACGATTTCAGCCGGTTCTTTACGCGCGTCGGTTTCGGTGTTGCCCCGGAGGATCGGGCTGTGAATAACGAATTGACGGCCGTAATTCGCGGCCAAGCCGAAGGTGGTTTGCCCCCCGACATGAAAACCGTCGCGCTTGCCGCGGGAGCCGTGAAGCGAAGGGCGGAGCATTCTGCCGACACCACGACGGTATCCAAGGGTTCCAAAGCGAAAATCGTCGTTGCGACGGTTGCTAGTGCCGCCAACCGCGCGGCCAAAAAGGCCGCCAAGAAGAACGCCGATTTCAACAAGCTGCTCACGGAGCTTGGCCAGCAGGGAAAAGTCATCCCGCTCCAAGAAGTGTTTCTGCTCCCGAAAGCGGGCGCCAGACCGGCCAAAAAAGAACCGCCGAAAAACAATTCCGCCAAAGCGAAAGCGCGGCCCATCCCGGCCGCCAACGCAAAACTTCTCGGCGGTGAAATGGTCGATCTGAACCAATACGACGATCCACGGCAAGCGCTCGTCGAGTGGCTCCGTCGCAACCCGACGCGCTACTTTGCCCGCGTAATCGTGAATCGCGTTTGGGCAACGTATTTCAACGTCGGCATCGTTCAGCCGACCGACGATCTCAATCAGGCCCATCCGCCGAGCAATCCCGAGCTGCTCGACTACCTCACCAGGGCCTTCGTCGAGCACGGCTACGATTTGAAATGGCTGCATCGGGAAATTCTCAACAGCCGCACGTATCAATTAAGCTGGCAGCCGAACTCGACGAACCGGCTCGATGAGCACAATTTCAGCCATGCGATTCCGCGCCGTCTGCCGGCCGAAGTCGCCTACGATGCCCTGCGGCTGGCGACCGCCGGCAGCGCCGAGTGGAAGCTTGCCATGGAACAGCCGGTCGATCGGGCCATCGGATTGGATTCCGCCGGTGGGTTGCGGCCGGGCAAGCCGCGCCAAGCGGCCAACCGCTATGCCCTGACGGTTTTCGGCAAGCCGCGGCGATTGACCAATTGCGATTGCGAACGGTCGATGGAGCCGAGCCTGTTGCAAACGTTCTTCCTGCAAAACGATCAGGAAGTGCTGACGATGCTCGATCGCGACGGCGGCTGGCTGGCCGAGACGACCAGAAAATTCGGCGCTGCGATGCGAACACCGCACGAACCGCCCGCGGACGCGAGCGCGAAGCGTGGCAAGCCTCCTGTAGCGCCGAAGCTGTCGCCGGCTGAAACGGATGGCTTGGTGCAAGAAGCGTTTTTGCGTACGCTGTCGCGCATGCCGCAGCCGGCCGAACTAGCCCGTGGCCGCGAAGCGATCGCGGATTCCGAGACTCCGAGATCCGGCCTCCGCGATCTGCTCTGGGCCTTGTTGAACACCAAGGAATTCATCCTGAACCACTAAGCGGCAAGCGAAGAATGACGAAGCACGAATCTCTAAGAAAGGCTGAAGGATTGAGGCTTGAGACTACAGGACGCGACAGCGTTCGTCTGCCTTCGTACCTGTAGCGTGTAGCCTGTAGCCTATCCGAACCCCACCCGCCTCACCCACCTCCCCGGAGTCTCCCATGGCATCTCACATTTTTTGCGACGGATTGCGACGACGCGATTTCATCAAGGTCGGGGCACTTGGCGGGCTCGGTTTGCATTTGGCCGGCTATCTGCGGCTCGCCGAAGCGGGGCAGGTGGCGCCGGCCAAGGGCCGCTCGGCCATCTACATCTATCTGCAAGGCGGTCCCTCGCACCAAGACATGTTCGATCTCAAGCCCGAGGCGCCCGCCGAATATCGCGGCGAATTCAAGCCGATCAAAACGAATGTGCCCGGCATCGAGATCTGCGAACATTTGCCGAAGCTGGCGAAGTGTGCCGACAAGTTCACGATTCTACGCGGCGTTAGCCACACGCTGGGCGCCCACAATCTCGGCACCGACTATATGAACACCGGCAACCGGCCGCTGCGGTCGCTCGATTATCCCGGCTACGGGGCCGTGATCAGCCGCGAGCTGCCCGTGCCGAAAGAGCTTCCCTCGGCCGTGGCGATTCCGAGCACGACCGCCCGCCCCGGCTACTTGGGCGTGCAATACGCCACGCTCGAAACGAGCGCCGTGCCCATGCTCGGCAAGCCATTTGCCGTGCGCGGCATATCGCTGTCGCGCGGGCTGACGGTGGCTGACATGGAGCGCCGCCATCATTTGCTCGACGATCTCGACACGACGTTCAAAGGCTATGAGCGCAATAGCGACGTGCTCCAGGGATTAGACAAATTCGATCGCCAAGCGTACGACATCGTCAGTTCGCCGGCTGCTCGCAAGGCGTTCGACACGAGTCTTGAGCCGGCGGCGGTCGCCGAAAAATTCGGCAACCATGCCTTCGGGCAAAGTTGCCTGCTGGCCACGCGGCTGGTGGAAGCGGGTGTGCGATTCGTCACCATCAACTACGGCGGCTGGGATACTCATGGTCAGAATTTCAAAGCGCTCAAGGAGCGCAAGCTGCCGGAATTCGACGACGGATTTTCCGCGCTGCTCACCAACCTATCCCAACGGGGATTGTTGGATTCGACTTCGGTGTTCGTCACGGGCGAATTTGGCCGCACGCCGAAAATCAATCCGAATGCCGGCCGCGATCACTGGCCGCAAGCGATGTTCACGCTGCTGGCCGGCGGCGGCATGAAAATCGGGCAAGTGATCGGTGCGAGCGACGAGAAAGCCGCCAAGCCGAAAGATCGGGCAATCAGCCCCGACGACGTTGCCGCGTCGTTCTATCGCAGCCTGGGGATCGACTACACGAAGGAATACCGCACGCCGACCGGCCGCCCGGTGATGATCGTTCGCAACGGCACACCAGTGCCGGAGCTTTTCGGCTAGGCTTTGGGTCAACACACGAGTCCGAAGCGTTAAGCTCGGACGAAAAACAACTTCTCCACGGGCCCCTCTCCCCTTGCGGGAGAGGGCAGGGTGAGGGGTTCAAAAGCGGAAGTTATCTTTCGGCCGAGCCTTAGCGAGGGAATCCTTTGACGGAGGCGGAGCCGCCCTGAAGATTCATCGCCAACGCTTCGGGCTACCGGGCGCCGTTTGCGGCATGGGGAAAAAGATAGCGTCGCGCACTCGTCGCTTCGCCACTTTCATAGTCCGGCGCTTTCCGACACTTCGCGAGCGAAGCCCGACCAATCGAAGTTCTCGCGTCCCTTGGCCACCGTGGCCGTGAGCCGCTGGTGAATCAGGGCGGCCAGCGGCATCGGCACCATCTGCTCGGCCGCCGCCTCGAGGATCAGTCCATAATCTTTGCGAATCAACGACGGCTTCGCGCCCACCGGCTCATAGCGCTCCGAGGAGATCAATTCGCCGTAGGCGCGATAGACGAAACAATCGAAGAGCGTTTGCGTGAAGAACTGATAAGTCGCTGTTCTCGGTACGCCATGTTTCTGGGCCATCGTAAAGGCTTCGGCCATCGCTTCGATCGCGGCCCCGAGCAGAAAATTGCCCGAAAGCTTGATGATGTTGGCCGCGCCCGGCTCGTCGCCGAAGTCGGTGATTCCCCGGCTCATCGCCTCCTGCAGCGGCCGCACGCGCTGCCGTGCCGTAGCGTCGGCGCCTGAGGTGACAATCCACAGCTTCGCTTCCGCCGCCACGTCGGGCTTGCCGAACACTGGCGACGCAATGTAGCTCGCGCCCTGTTCCTTGTGCAGCGCCGCGAGCCGGCGGGCCGTGTGCGGGGCGATCGTGCTCATCGACAAATGCACTCCACCGCCCAAGGCGGCGAGCAAACCGTCGGCTCCCAGCGTCGTTTCCTCGACGGCTCGATCATCGGAAACCATCGTAACCACGATGCCGCCGGGCTCGACGGCCTCGGCCGGGCTCCGCGCAAGGGCCGCGCCTCGCTCGACCAATGGTCGAGCTCTTTCCGCGGTGCGGTTATAAACTCGCAAGCCGAAGCCGGCTTTGAGAAGGTTCGTGGCCATTGCCATGCCCATGCCGCCGAGGCCGATAAAGCCGATGGTTTCTTTCATCGCAGTGCCCTCCATTGGTTCGGCGGGAGTAGCAGGTGTCGCGCTCGCCGCGTTTACAGGAATGTCGAAAGATCCGATCTGTTCCGCGGAAGTGGATTATTGCCGGTCCGATTGTTGTTTGTAAACGCGCGGGCACGTCGCGTGGCGACGGCCGAACGAGATACAACGCGTGCGTTGCGGGTCCTCCCTCGCTAACGTTTCGGGCTACTGCATACGCTTTTCAAGCGCGTTGCTAGATGGCGGGCGTGGGAGGTGTGATAATAAGGCTCGGCCGAAAAATAACTTCCGCTTGTTGAACCCCTTATCCTACCCCTCTCCCGCAAGGGAAGAGGGGGCTGTGGAGAAGTTGTTTTTCGGCCAAGCCAAAGCCGGCCCGCCGCGCTTCCGCCCGCTCGAAGCCAAGGAATCTCAACGATGAGTCCATGCGATTTCATCTCGTTTCGCGATTGCGTTTCGATCCTTCGCTGCACATGGGCGTCTCGCTTGATCGCGGCGGTTCTATTTGCGGCCGGCGCTACGGCTGCAACTTCCAACACGGCATCCGCGGATCCCGAGGCTCGGCCTGAGCCGACCGCCCAACAGGTGCAGCATGCGATTGACAAAGGAGTTGAGTATCTCGAGCGGAAGGAAGATCTAGACAAGGATTTCGGCCATTGGACCGCCTACCGCGATTACACGGGCAGCACCACTGAGCTTTGCACGCTGGCCCTGCTCTCCTCGGGCGTTCCGGCAACCGACCCGCATGTCAAGAAAGCTCTCGATTATTTGCGCACGCTAAAGCCTGAAAAGACTTACACCGCCTCGCTGCAAACGCTCCTCTTTTGCCTCGCCGATCCGAAACGCGATCGGGCGCTGATCCAAAACAATGTCGATTGGTTCGAGCAGCACCAGATCACGGAGGGCGCCCACCGCGGCGGCTGGGCATATCCGGGACTAGGAAATGGCGACAATTCGAACAGCCAAGCCGCCCTCGCCGCCCTCTACGAAGCGGAGCGGGCCGGGGTGCCGGTCAAGGAGCAGACATGGCGATTGGCTCTGAGTTACTGGAAGGACGCCCAAAATCCCGACGGCTCATTCGGCTACTACAATCTTCGCGGCAAAATCGAAGTCCCGGGCACGGGCAGCATGACCTGTGCGGGCGTCGCCTCGCTGGCGATTTGCGCGCGGCGCGTTGCCGCGATCGACGCACAGGCGGACGGCCGGGTTCATTGCTGCACGCAGCCGTCCGATGATTCGGCTGAACGGATCGAACGGGGCCTGCGTTGGTTAGGGCAAAACTTCAGCATCGAGTACAATCCGAAAGGAGTTCGGTCGCTATGGCAGTTCTATTATCGCGATGGGCTTGAACGAGTCGGCCAGCTCACCGGTCGTCGGTTCATCGGCGCCCACGATTGGTTTCGCGAAGCGGCGGCCTATCTCGTCGGCGAGGACGAGCAACTCGCTAGTGGTGCGTGGCAGAGTTCTGGCTCCAGTGTCGATCCCGAGCACGATCCGAACATCGCCACGAGCTACGCGTTGCTCTTCCTCACCCACGGTCGCCGCCCGGTGCTGATTGCCAAATTGCAGCACGGCCCGGCCGATGATTGGAATCGGCATCCGAGCGACCTGGCGAATTTGACGTCGTGTGTCGAAACGCGCTGGAAGAGGGAATTCCCGCTCGGCCTTTCATGGCAGGTAGTCGATTTGCCGGAAGCCAAGCTCGACGATTTGCGGCAATCGCCGGTGCTGTTTCTTAGCGGCAGCCGATCGCCCGAGGTCGATGCGCCGCACGCCACGCTGCTGCGCCGCTATATCGAGCAAGGCGGCTGTTTGTTCGCCGCAGCCGCTTGTTCCGATGGCGACGGATTCGATCGCGGTTTTCGTGCCTTGCTGCCACGAATCTTCCCGCACGGTTTCAAGTTGGAGCCGTTGCCGCCGGGCCATCCGATTTCGCAGGCCGAAAAGGCATTGCCGGCCGAGCAGCAACGCGCGCTGCTTGGCATCGAGGATCGTGGCCGCACGTGCGTTGTTTATAGTCCGCCTTCGAAGCCCGGGGCTCCGCAAAACGCGCTGTCTTGCCTGTGGCAGTTTTCATCGCCAGGCGAGCAGCGATTTCCACCCGAGGTGGCTGCCCAAATCGATGCCGCGAATTCGATCGGCGCGGCCGTGCTGGAATACGCGACCAATCGCAAATTGAAAACTAAGGACCGATTATTCCCGTCGGAGAATCATTCGAAACCGGCCGACGGGCGGACGATCGAAAAGGATAACTGACATTCGCAGGGCGATTGATAGGCTCGTTCATCTTTCCCAGCGGCTCTCCCGCTGGAGAAGCCGGAACCAGCCGGCAATGGCGCCCAGCGACGTCCTCCTGTCAAAGCTCGGGCGGGGGCCTATAATGCACGACAGGAGCAATCGATTTATGACCAGCCATTTTTCGCCGATCGACGATGCCGTCGCCGCCATTCGCCGCGGAGAAGTCGTGATTGTCGTCGACGCCGAAGATCGGGAAAACGAAGGCGACTTCATTTGCGCGGCCGAAAAAGTCACGCCCGAAATCGTCAATTTCATGATCACCAACGGCCGCGGGCAGCTTTGCATGCCCGTGCTGCCGGAAGTTTGCGAGCGGTTGAAGATTCCTTTGATGGTCGAATCGAACACCGCTCCGCTGGGGACCTGTTTCACCGTGCCGGTCGATCATCGCTCGTCGAAAACCGGAATCACGGCCCAGGAGCGGGCACGCACGATTCGGGCCATGCTCGATCCGAACAGCAAACCGACCGATTTCGTCCGCCCCGGCCATCTGTTTCCACTGATGGCCAAGGAAGGGGGCGTGCTGCGCCGCGCCGGACACACCGAAGCGGCCGTCGATCTGGCCCGGCTCGCCGGCCTTTCGCCGGCCGGCGCTCTGTGCGAAATCCTCGATGCCGAGGGAAGCCGGGCCGATCGCCGATTGCTCTTCGAGCTGGCCCAAAAATATCACCTCGAAATCATTTCGATCGAAGAACTGATCCGCTACCGGCGCGTTCGCGAAAAGCTGGTGTATCGCATTGCCGAAGCCGATCTGCCGACGACGCACGGCTTTTTTCGCGTGATCGCCTATGGCGTGAAGTATGAGCCGCAGCAGCCGATTGTGCTCGTGATGGGGGATCCGGCAAAAGTGGCCGTGCCGCTGGTGCGCCTGCATTCGTCGTGTTTCACGGGCGATCTGTTGGATTCGCTCCGCTGCGATTGCGGCGATCAATTGCAACTCGCGCTAAAGATGATCGGCCAGGAGGGAACCGGTGTGCTGGTGTATCTTCCGCAGGAAGGGCGGGGAATCGGGTTGATCGAAAAGATCAAGGCCTATCAGCTTCAAGACCAAGGGCTCGACACTGTCGAAGCCAATTTGGCGCTCGGCTTCAAAGCCGACACGCGCGATTACGGCATCGGCATCCAATTGCTCAAAGATTTGGGCCTATCGAAGGTGCGGCTGTTGACGAACAACCCCAAAAAGACCGACGCATTCATTTACGGCGGCTTCGATTTGGAAGTGGTCGATCAGGTGCCGATCTTGCCGCCCGTGCACGAGCACAACGCCCGCTACATCGCCACGAAGCGCGAAAAACTCGGCCACCACTTGCCGGAAAACGGCGGTTAGCCATCCGACCGACGCGCGAAACCGCTAGCGAGCCGGCGGCTCTTGTTTGGGGGCGACCCTCGCTTGCGGTTTCGCGCCGAGTGCCAGTTCCGCGCGGGATGATCTGGTGGTTCGCGCCGAACTCTTTGCTTCCGCCGTTGCCATTCGCCGCGGCCGCGGCGCGCTACGGCACATCTCACTTTTTCATCGCCCGTTGGCATTTTCGCCATAGCGCGGCTTCGTCTTTCATGGCATGCTGCTCGGCAAAGATTGCGAGCGAGCCATACCATTTTTCCGGAATGGCATTGCAGGCCCACCAGATCTTGGCCGAGCATTCAGGGCAGAAGGCCAGCGGGGAGCGGTCGGTTTCCGCGAGACTATTCGAACCGTTCATTCCGCACTCATACGCCGTGCAATGCTCGATGCCGAACATGTGGCCGGTTTCATGCGTGGCCACTTTGCACATCCGCATCAGGCAACGTCGGTACGCTTCGTCGCCGGCATTCGGGTCGCCATATCGGGCCGACGACCAGACGCCGACGCGTTCGGTAAGCGATGCCTGGCCGAACACGTAATTCCAGCCCTGTCCGGGCCAGAGGTCGGAAGTCGTCAGAGCCAATAGCGCGACGGCGTTGGCCGGCCGGCGCGGCGGCAACAATTCGCCGAGGATATACTCCGTGAGCAGTTGCTCCTTGTGGGTCGCGGAGTTGATCCGCCGGGCTTTGGCGGGAATCGCATCCAGCGCGATCGGATCGAGCGTTTTCACCGGCAGATTGTAGATCCGCCCGAGCAGATCGACCGTGGCATCGAGCAGCTTCTTCTCTTTTTCGCCGAAGGCCCCGATCGGCTGCACGTAGATCGTCGTCCGAGCGGCAGTCGGCCGATTCGGATTGCTGCGGATGTATTGTTCGAATGTCTGTCCCGGTTCGTGCTGTTTTTCGAGCCAATCTCCGGGCTGCGGCGCTGCTTTGACTTTGAATAGTGGCTTTACTTTTTCGATCGTATCGCGGATCGTGGCGATATTGCCGGTAGCCGGCGCCGTGCCGCCCACCGGTGGGGCAGCAGTGCCGTTCCATGCCAGCGAAACCGCCATCGCGACGCCGAGCATCGCAAGCAATGCAGCATTCATCAGTGCTACCCGGTTTTTGAAGAAAGTTCCTTTGGCGCGGCCGCCGCATTCATCCCGTGGGCATTATAGCGATAAAATGCCGAACCTCGCGGCCAGCCGATGTGACCTGTTTCCATCCGCCGTTGCCATTAGCCGCAATTCGGCGTATTTTAGAATGCGAAACCGATTCGGCACCGACACCCTTGCTCGCTTCGGGCTCGTGCCGTGCCATAACGAAGCGTCAGCGAAGCTGCCGCCCTGTCCCCTCACCCCCACCCTTCCTCCCATGGCCACCGCAAGCAAACCCCGCACGAGTCAATTGGTCACCGGAGCCGATGTCGTGGTTCAATCGCTCGTGAACCACGGCGTCGACGTGATCTTCGCCTATCCGGGCGGGGCCAGCATGCCCCTGCATCAGGCGCTGACGCGGTTCAAAGACCGGCTGCGAACGATCCTGCCGCGGCACGAGCAAGGCGGGGCATTCGCCGCCCAGGGCTATGCCCGCACGACCGGCAAGCCGGGCGTTTGCATGGCCACCAGCGGTCCCGGGGCCCTGAATCTGGTCACGGCGATCGCCGACGCCAAGATGGACAGCATTCCGCTGATCGCGCTCACCGGCCAGGTGGGCACGCCGGTGATCGGATCCGACGCGTTTCAGGAAACGCCGATCGTCGAAGTCTGCCGCGGAATTACGAAACACCATTATCTCGTCACACGCGTGGAAGACGTGGCCCGCGTGATGCGCGAAGCATTTCACATCGCGACGACGGGCCGGCCGGGGCCCGTGCTCGTGGATTTGCCGAAAAACGTGCAGCAAGCCCAGATCGTGCCCGACTACGATGTGCCGACGGATCTGCCCGGCTATCGGATCAAAACGGCGCGGGCCCAGCCGGAGCAGATCGCGCAAGTGGCAGCGGCGATTCGTCGGGCGCGGCGGCCGGTGGTTTATGCCGGCGGCGGAATTATCGCATCGGGCGCCAGCCGCGAGCTGCGCGATTTGATCCACAAGACGGGCATCCCCGTCACCACGACCGTGATGGGTTTGGGAGCCGTGCGGGCCGACGATCCGCTCTGGCTCGACATGCTCGGCATGCACGGCAGCGTCTATTCCAACTATGCGGTCGATAAAGCCGATCTGCTGATCGCGCTAGGCGTGCGATTCGACGACCGCGTCACCGGGCGGAAAGAAGAGTTTGCCAAAGACGCGTTTATCGTGCACATCGATATCGATCCGTCGGAGATCAATAAGAACAAGCCCGTGCATGTGCCGATCACCAGCGATCTGAAATATGCCCTCGGGGAGTTGAATAAGATCGTCGAGCCGCCGGAAGCCGATCTTTCGCCGTGGCACAAGCAGATCGCCGAGTGGAAAGCGAAAGATCCGTTGCACTACGACGAATCGTACGACGGAATCTTGCAGCAGCGCGCGATCTCCGAGCTTTCGCGGCTCACGGGGGGCGAGAACACGATTATCACTGTCGGCGTGGGCCAACATCAGATGTGGGCCGCGCAGTTCTATAAATTCATGCACCCTCGCACCTGGCTCTCCAGTTCGGGGCTGGGAACGATGGGCTTCGGCCTGCCGGCCGCGATGGGGGCGAAAGTGGCCCATCCCGATAAGCTGGTCGTCGATATCGACGGCGACGGTAGCTTTCTGATGAACATCCAAGAGCTAGCCACCTGCTGCTGCGAAAAGATTCCGGTAAAGGTGCTGCTATTGAACAACCAGCATCTGGGCATGGTCGTGCAATGGGAGGATCGATTCTTCAAGGGCAATCGCGCCCATACGTACCTGGGCCCGATCGACAATCCCGAGGCGATCGGCGAGGGAGACGCGAAGGTGCCGTCGGAGCGGTATCCCGATTTCGTGTCGATTGCCCATGGTTTCGGTTGCGGGGCGCGGCATATTACTCGTAAATCGGAGCTGACCGATGCGCTAGAAGAGATGATCGCCTACGACGGGCCGTTTGTGCTCGATGTCGAAGTGCCGTATCAGGCACACGTGTTGCCGATGATTCCCGCGGGCGGCACGGTCGGCGATTTGATCAAGGAATGATCGGCAAGAGGGGCGCGTTAAGGGCTCGGCCGAAAAACAACTTCTCTTCAGCCCCTCTCCCCTTGCGGGGAGGAGGGCAGGGCGCGGGGATCGAAAGACGGAAGTTATTTTTCGGCCGAGACTAAGTTCTGCCTTGTCGCCGCTCGCCGATCGCCGCGATGGTCTCTTGCAGCGTCGTCCAACCGACCGGTTTGACGAGATGGAGATCGAAACCGGATTCGAGCGCCTTTCTCCGATCGTCGTCTTGTCCGTAGCCGGTTAGCGCGACGAGATAGGCATGGCGGGTTGTCGCATCGGCTCGCAGCTCTTCGGCCACCTCATAACCGTTCATTCGGGGCATGCTGATATCGCAAAACACGATGTCGGGCGGGGCTTGTTTTGCGGCCAGCAGCCCTTCCTTGCCGTCGCCGGCGATCTCGACCTGATGGCCGATTTTCGTGAGGAGCATTTTCAACGCGTAGGCCGCATCGCGGCTATCGTCGACCACCAGGATTCGATAGGGATTGGCCATGCGATATTTTTGAAAAAAGCCGGGACCGTCCGATGTCGCACGGCGGCCATCGCCGCTGCATGCTATCGCAAACGGTGCTCTTCGACGCCCCCCTCTTTACCGGCCGCATCAAGGTAGCGAAACTTTAAGCTCGGGCTACAATGAGTCGTGCCGAATTTCGCTGAGCATAGCAACCCGATCGCGTCACCGCCATTGCCAACATGGCGGAATGGCTGCCTGCTAGCGGTTCGGCTTTCGGCGGGCGATCCCGAGAGCGTGACGAACTCCACCAGCCCCCAGCACGCGGAGAAATAGCGCTATGCGGTCTTTCGATCGTGGGATGCTTGTCGGCATCGGCTTGGTCGTCGCACTCTTGGTCGTCAACGTGGCGATCACCTATCGCAACACGCGCACTCTGAAGATCGACGCCGACTGGGTCGACCACTCCGACTTGGTGCTCGATCAAACGGCCAATTGTCTGCTTTTGTTGGTGGATATGGAGACCGCCGAGCGAGGATTCGTCATCACCGGCAACGAAGACTTCCTCGCTCCGTACGAAATGGCGAAGGGCCAACTCGACGAATGCGTCGCGATGCTCAAGGAATTGACGGTCGACGACACAAGATTGAAATCGCTGATCGAAAAACTGGAACAACTGAAGAACGAACGCGTCGCGATTGTCGAAAAGACCATTGCCTTGCGGCGACAAAGCTCCGCCGACGCCCAGGCGTTTGTCGCCACCAAGCAAGGCAAACGGTCGATGGATGAGATTCGCGGCCTCGTCGCAGGAATGGTGCAAGACGAACACCAATCGCGGCAATCGCGATCCGATCTATCGCGCAGCGCCTACCACTTCGCTCTGACATCGGAGGTGATGGCCGGGCTATTGGCGTTGCTGCTGTTCGGGGCATTCATCTGGTATCTCGGCCGAGCGCTCGAGGCGCGCCGGCGCGACGCGTTGGTGATCCACGAACAGCGCGAATGGTTCCGCACGACGCTGGCGAGCATCGGCGACGGCGTGATCGCGACCGACACCGAGGGCAAAGTCTCGTTCTTGAACCCCATCGCCCAATCACTCACCGGGTGGACCGAAGCGGAAGCCCATGGCCAGCCGCTGGAGACGATGTTCAAGATCGTGAACGAGCAAAGCCGCCAAACCACGGAAAACCCGGTACATAAGGTTCTCCGCGATGGAATCATCGCAGGCCTGGCCAACCACACGGTGCTGATTTCGAGGGACGGGGCCGAATGTCCGATCGAAGACAGTGCCGCCCCGATCCGCGACGAACAGGGGGCGATCGTCGGCGTGGTGCTCGTTTTTCATAGCGTCTCCGACCGGCGCGAGGTGGAAGGCCATCTCAAGAAAAGCGAGCAGCGATTCCGCCTCGCGGCCGATGCCGTCGACGGCATCATCTACGACGTCGATATGGCAACCGGCAATACGCACCGCACCCGCGGACTTTTCGAGGTGACGGGCTACCAACCCGACGACGTGCCGGCGACGGTCGGCTGGTGGAACGAACTCATTCATCCCGACGATCGCCCCCGTTTCGAGGAAGAACGGTCGTGGGCCATGGCGTCGGGGGCCGACCGGCTGGTGTCCACCTACCGAGTGCAGCATAAAGACGGCCATTGGCTGCACGTCATGGATCGGGCGGTGCTCGAGCGGAATGCGGCCGGCAAGGTCGTGCGCATGATTGGCTGCCGGGTGGATATTTCCGAGCAAAAGCAGGCCGAAGCGAAGCTTCTGGAAAACGATCGCCGCAAGGATGAATTTCTCGCCACGCTCGCTCACGAATTGCGCAACCCGCTCGCGCCGCTGCGCAACGCGCTGGAGGTCATGCGGCTCGATCCAGACAATCGCGAGACGTTCGCACACGTCAACGAGATCATGGAGCGGCAGCTCGATCATCTGGTCCGGCTGGTCGACGATCTGTTGGATGTCAGCCGTATCACGCGCGGAAAGATTGAATTGCGCAAGGAACGGCTCGATCTGTCGAAAGTGATCGAAAGCGCCCTCGAAACCAGCCGCCCGCTGATCGAAGCCGGCCGGCATGAACTCTCCGTGGCGCTGCCGCCGAAGCCGATTTATGTGCTCGGCGACCTGACACGGCTGGCTCAGGTCGTGGCGAATCTCTTGAACAATGCGGCAAAATACACGCCGCCGAACGGCCGGATTTCGCTCGCCGTCGAACGCGACGGCGGCGAAGCTTTGATCCGAGTGCGCGACAACGGCTTCGGAATTCCGGCCGACATGTTACCGACCGTGTTCGACATGTTCACGCAAGTCGAGCGCACTCGCGAACGGGCTCAAGGGGGCCTCGGCATCGGCTTGACGCTCGTCCGCCGGCTGGTGGAAATGCACAACGGCCGCGTCGAGGCCGCCAGCGAGGGGACGAACAAGGGAAGCGAGTTCGTCATTCGTTTGCCCATTGCGCTCGACGAATCGCCGCCGCATCAAGTCGATGGCTTCAACCATCACCCCGCGACAAATCATCTGCCGAGACGGCGCGTTTTGGTCGTCGACGACAACGACGATTCGCTCGCCAGCCTCGCCATGCTGGTGCGAATGATGGGTAACGACGTTCGCACGGCCGTCGATGGCCCGACGGCGCTCGAGGCGGCGCGAGAATTTCGCCCCGAGGTCGTGTTGCTCGATGTCGGTCTGCCGGGAATGAACGGCCATGAAGTCGGCCGACGCATGCGCGAAATGCCCGAGGCGAAAGGCGCTATCCTTGTGGCGCAAACGGGCTGGGGCCAAACCGAAGACCGCCGCAAAAGCGCCGCAGCGGGTTTCGATGCCCACTTGGTGAAGCCAGTCGATCCTGCCGCACTGCAAAAAATTCTTGCCTCGCTCGACAATTCCAACGGCGAATTAGTCAGCGGATAGCGCAAACACAAGCCCGAGGATCAAGAGCTCGAGCAGGATGGCATAGCTGAGCCAGAATTGCAGCCGACCGCGAATTATCCCGATGCCGCCGCACACGAGGCCCGGGATCAGGAAGTGCCCAAAGGCCAGCACCGAGCTTCTGCCGGCCGCGGAGCCCACTGCGACGAACGTGATGGCGAGCAACAGCGTTCCGAGGCTGAATTGCAGCGGACGACTCGTTCGACTCGTTTCCATGCTTTAGATCATAGTGCCGGAACGCTACTTAATGCAAAGCAGCATCCGCGGCGCGCGGCTATGGATCACACGGCACGCGATTCATTCGGCTCATATCCATAATTCAAATCACATCACCGGATCGCAGCCGAATGCAAAGCCTGCCTCACGGCTGACCGGGACAAAAATGCCGATTTGTCCCTAGATGGGTTTCAGCGGTGATGAACTGCAGTTACTGAAGGCTCGGCTAGCGTTCCGATATTCCCGCTCCCTCCTTGCGGAACACCACGCCGCTATCGACTTGTTTGAAGCCGAGTTTGCGGTAGAGGGCGAGGGCGCTGGTATTGGTGTCCATCGTTTGCGCTTCGACCAGGGCGAACGATTGTTCCTGCAACTGGCGCAGCGTTTCGCCGACGAGATAGGTTGCCATGCCCCGGCGGCGATGCGATTCAGTCACGACGAGGTCGATCAGCCCGCTCGCCCGCACGCCCCACGGGGCCGCGAACGGCTCGATGTTCCAACAGGTCATTTGCGCAAGCAGCTCGCAGCCGCCGTGCGGCCGCAGGCGAAACGTTGTCCGCTCGCATTGGTTCATCACGCACGCCTCCCACCAGCTTCGCGGCGGCGGATCGACGACCGTCTCCACTTCCGTGCTGCGGCGGATCTGCATCTGCCGGCGATCCACGCAGGGCCGAAAACCGCTCAAATCCCGATGCAAGATCACGGTCCGGGCCATCTCGCGATAGCCGGCAGCCCGGAACACTGCCTGCGCCTGAGGATCGGAATCCAAAACGCCGGGCAATTCACTGCCGCCATACAGCCCCCAATAAAACGGCACCAGCGGCCGCACGCCGCCGCCGTAAATCACTTTCGCACCCTTCGACCGCAGGTAATCCTCGGCCATCGCCACCAGCCGGGCAGCGATCGCTGATTCATCGGGATGCGAAACCACCAGCAGCATCACGACCACGCCCAAATCGGTCGAGAGCCCGCTCTCATCCTCGTTTGGTCCGAAACCGGCATGCACGAAGCCGACGGGCCGATCATCGTCGAGCGCGAGAATCAATCCGGTGCGGTCGAAATAGGGTTTTGAAAGCACCAGTTGGTCGAGCATCGCCGTGGTGATCGGCTGCGCCAATCCGCGCCGCCCGACGCAGCCGCGCCATACGGCAGTCAGCAGCGGCGGATCGCTATTCAGATATGGGCGGAAGCGAAGCAAGGCGTCGGAAAAGGTGAGGGTGAGGGTGAGGGGACAGAGGCGGGAATGACTAAGGACGAATGACGAATCTCTAAAGAATGCCGAAGACCTAATGGTTGGCCCAATCGGTGTCGTCCGCCGTCATTCGAGCATTCGTCATTCTTTCGACATTCATCATTCGTCATTCTGCGGCCGGTGCCGCGTCCGGTTCAATGTTAACGTATATGTCGTCTCCCTCGACGCGTACGGGAAATTGCGGCTGGCGGACGCGGCGGTTCAGTTGGTGTTGGCCGGTGGTGATGTCGAACTGCCAGCCGTGCCAAGGGCATCCCAATGTCGTGCCGACAAGTTCGCCTTCGCCGAGCGGGCCGCCCTGATGCGGGCAAACGCCGTCGATCGCAAACAGCTTTCCCTCGGCATTGCACAGCGCAATGACGCGCTCGCCGGCCACGCGTTCGAGCACCATGCCCGGCGGGCATTCCGAAATTTTACCGACGCGAACCCAATTGGACATGCGGAAAACTCCGAAAAGAAAGGCGTCAGGAGCCGGGTTCGACCGGCAAGGTTTTCACGGGGGCCTTCGGCGCCGCGAAATCGGTTCCGCTGTCGTCGCCTGGCTATGCGGCTTTCGTTCGTGCGCCGCGCGTGTCTTTCCAGCGGCGATGCACCCACCAATATTGATCGGGATCGCGGCGGATCATTCGCTCCAGGCAATGAGTATACCATTGCGTCAGCCCGGCGACTCCCTGCTGTTCCGGCCGTAGCGATCGCGGATCGGCCACGTCTTCGACGGCAAGCTCGAACCGCATCGGCCCGCCCGCGCGGCGGAACGACCCAACCACCAGCGGCGCATCGTGCGCCAAGGAAAATAGCGCGATCGCCTTGTGCGTCGAGGCCGGCCGGCCGAAGAAATCGACCCAGCAGCCCTTCGGCCCCGCATGCTGGTCGGCCAACACCGACAGCGTGCCCTGCCGCGCGAGCATTTCCGAAATCTCGCCGGCGCTGCCGTTTTTCGGCAGAATTCGCACGAAATTCGACGCACGAAAATCGCGCACCCAGCGGTCTAAAAATCGATTGTCGAGCGGCCTAACTACGGAAAACATCTCGAACCCAAACAGTCCAAACACGAAGCCCGCCAATTCGAAGTTCCCGAAATGGGCCGACACGGTCACATTCGGCCGATCGACGAAAAATCGCCGCATCGTTTCAGCGATATTGCGGACGTGGATATATTCCTGCCAATTCGTATCGTGGATTTTTCTCGGCGCATGGACCATCTCGATCACCATCAAGAATAAATGCTCCCACATCCGCCGCGACAAGTTTCGTCGCTCTTCGGTCGAAAGCTGGGGAAACGCGAGCCGCAGGTTTTCATCGACGACGTCGCCGCGCTTGCGAATCACGTCGTTCACCAGCCGAGCCAGCCGGCGGGAAAGCGCGACACACGTTTCAATCGAAACTGCCTGCACAACGCAGATCAGCAGCCGCACGATTAAATAGACGAGAAAATCGCTGACCTCCTTTGCTCGCCGGCCAAATCGAATCTTCATAGGAATCCATTCCTGTTGTGCTGAGACAAACGCGACCGGTCGTTACTCTTTAGGAACCGCGACTGCCGAGGGCGCGGTGGGCGCGGTCGATGCAGTCTTGACCGGTTTGAACGAGTTGAAGAACGTCTTGGCTCGCTCGGGCGACGGTTTTCCGCTTTCGGTCGTTACGAGCAATTGATACAGCCGGCCGTCGACCAGGTAGAGCCGCCACAGCCGCGTGCCGCCCAGGCCGGCGACTTCGAGCTCTCGGCCGGGATTGCCGTCGAGTTCGATTTTCGTCTCCTTGGCCGGCTTGGCGTGGACGCTGGCGGCCCCGCCGTCGCGGGCACGGTTCAATACAGTTTCGGGGTCCGCCCCCTTCACCATCTCGCCCGGCAGATCGGAATAGATCAGCACGAAGGTTTCTTTTTCCTTCGGCCGCTTGACCGCCAGCTCATGGATCACGACCGAGCCCAGGTCGGTCGAGGTCGTGTTCGTCGATTCTTCCGGCTTGCCGGGAAACGAAATTGTGAAGCCGCCATCCTTGGGCGCGAACGGCTTGAATTCGGTGTTCTCGGCCGCCAAGCCCAACGTGCCCAGCGAGCAAACCAAAGCACAAACGGCGACCACGAACCGCATGACAAACTCCCCAGGGGAAAGGACGAATGACGAAGCACGAATCGAGCGCGGACCGCTCGTCGATCGCGCCGCACGTCCCCAGTTTACTCGCCCACGGCAATCGGCGAAACAGTGGTTGCCCGGCACGGATTGCCAAGCCGATGGCATTTAGGATCCGATGCCGTCGCGTCAGTTCCGACGTGGCGGTCGGTGAGGCGCTTGACCGGCACGGGATATTTGCGGTATGCCAAGCGGTGCGAAAGACGAGCCGTGCTTGCATGTCGTGCAGGTCGTGCATGTCGTCAAGCCTCAAGCCTCAATTCAGCCTTCCGCCTATGTCCTACGAGCCTTGCTTGCATATCGTCCTGCATCAGCCGGAGATTCCCTACAACACGGGAAGCGTCGGCCGAACGTGCGTGGCGGTCGGCGCTAAGCTATGGCTGGTGCGGCCGTTGGGATTCCGCATCGACGACTATTATCTCCGCCGGGCCGGCCTGGATTATTGGGAACGCTTGGAGTTCGAGGTCGTCGATGATTGGACCGCTCTGATCGCCCGGCTCCCGCGCCGCAAGCCGTGGTTCTTCACGAAAACAGCAACCACGTTCTACACCGCTCCGCATTATGAACAAGGCGACATTTTGGTTTTCGGTAGCGAATCGCAAGGTCTGCCGCCGAGCCTGTTGACGGAGCACCGCGAACAGACGTTGCGCATCCCGATTCGCTCCGAAGTGCGCAGCCTGAATCTTTCGAACAGCGTCGCGATCGCGGCATACGAAGCGCTGCGGCAATGGGCGAGCGGCTAATGTTGCAGTGTTCCGTCGCGCGCATCGTCATGTGCCCGGTCATGCGCCCGGTCGTGTGCCGAGTCGTGTGCCACTGGCAAGCGCAGTCTGCCAGTGGGCGCGCCGCATCGGCGACGAGCCGCGGAAAGTCGCTGCCCGGTACACTGCCTGCGATCGTCGATGATCTCGTGCGGAGGTTCAGGTCGACTCGCAGGTCGCACTGGCAGACTTCGCTTGCCACTGGCACAGCGGCCAGTGGCACAGCGGCCAGTGGCACACCGCTGCCGGGGCTCGAAATTGGATCGTGGTCCGCAGTTAGAACCGCAGCGCGTAAATCGGCGGCAGGTGATTTGGAACCTGAGCCCACGTCTCGCCGGCGTCACTGGATGTCCAAAGGTTGCCGGTCGTCGAGCCGATCGCCAATTGATTGCCATCCGGACAGATTTCCAACGCATGGCGATAGATCAGATCGTAGCAGTGTTCCTGGGGTAGCCCCGTGGAAAACATTTCGCAGGTGTGGCCGCCATCGCGTGTTCGGGCGACCACCAGGCGGCCGTCGACAGGCACGCGAAGTTCGTCCTTGATTGCCGGCACGAACCACGCCGTTTGCGAATCGCGCGGATGCACGGCCACGCCAAAACCGAAACCGGATGGCCGAATCGTTTCGATCCGTTCCCAGCGTGCCGCCCCATTGGTCGATTTGAAAACGCCATTGTGATGTTGCACCCACAGCACTTCAGGATCGGCTGCGCATTGCACCATGCGGTGTGGGTCTTGAATTTGCGGATCCTCGCGCCGTTGTGGAGGCATGTAGTCGGCGATCATGCCATGGGCGGTTTGCGACCACGTCGAGCCGCTGTCGCGCGTGCGCCAGACGCCTCCGCACGACACACCGACCAGCACGTGTCGCGGGTCGCGCGGATCGACGCAGATCGAATGGATGCCCGGCACATCGTAGCCGCCGCCCATCCAATTCTTGCGCTCGGGCTGTTCCCAGAGCGATGCGTTCAGCGTCCAGCTAGCGCCGCGGTCGGAGGAATGGAACAAACCACCGGGAAGCGTGCCGCACCACAGTCCGTCGGCGGCCTCCGGTCCGGCGGCTTCGAGAGACCAAATTTGTTTCACGGCAGGTCCGGCTGCTGCAGCGTTCGGCGCACTCGTCGCAGCCGTGTCCGATCCAGCGTCCGGCGCTGTGCCGCTTTCGCTTGGCGACTCGTGGTCGGGCAATTCTACCGCGGCTTTCACCGGAGTCGTTGAACCATTGGATTGCGGATAGACCGGCGCGGCAACTTCGGTCCATGTATCGCCATCGTCGTCGGATCGATGGAGCTTTACGCCGAAATGGCCCAGATTCAACGCGGCGTAAATCGCGCCGTCGCGCCGGTCCGATAAAAGCATCGTCACCGGCTGCCCGACGAACGACACACGGACGATCCGCCACGGTTGTCCGTTGCTCCCTTCCGGTTCGAGGCGAAACAGGCCTTTGCGCGTGGCGGCCCAAAGCACCGTGCCACGCATTGCAGTTGGCGGCGATCGTCGTGCCGACGCTGAATTTGCCATCGCCATCAACCTCCCGAGAGCGCTTGCATGACGAAAATCTCTTGATGCGGCGCGACCGGGTCGGTAAGCCGATCGCGGTCGAGAATCAACTCGCCATCGACAAACAGCATGAGATGTTGCCGCATACGCCCCTGGTCGTCGAATAGATACCCGCGCAGCGCCGGGCAATCGGCGAATGCGGCGTCGAGCACCGAGCCGACCGTCGCGCCCGGCAAATCGCGCGGAGCCCAAGCGACGAAACGGTCCAAATGCTGAGTGAACGTCAATCGTGGCATGCCAAGCAGCATAGCATGCCGTGAAAAGCGAGGAAACATTTGGGCTCGCATGCTTATTTGGCACTCGCAAACATGTCCGGCGTCCGGATGTGTTCGGGGCGGAACCCCATGCCGACCAGCCGGGCAGGGATTCGCCGCAGAATCGGAAATCTTCTTAGCAACCGCAGGATCCATGGCACTTTGAGTTGTCGCTGTGCTGCAAGCACGCGGCTGATCACACGGTTTTGAATAATCACCTGCAACCGCTGCGTGGCCCGCGTGGGAAATTCGCGCCGACTTTGCACTTTTTGCAAATCCCCCGCCTCGAGCGTGCCGCGGCGGAGCGGCTCGGCCAACAGGTTGGCCGTGGCCACGGCATCTTGGATCGCCAGATTGATGCCGACTCCGCCGATCGGCGACATTGCGTGAGCGGCGTCGCCGATGCAGAGCAAGCCGGGCCGGTGCCAGCGCTGCAGGCGATCGACCGCGACGGTGAGGAGCTTGATGTCGGACCAATCGCGAAGCTCGCCGACTCGATCCTTTAGAAACGGTGCGATCTCGGCGAGGTTGCTGCGAAACTGGTCGAGCCCGCGCTGCCGGATTTCGTCGAAGGCCCCTTTCGGAATGACGAAGCCGCCTTGCCAGTAGTCGCCCCGATCGAGCAAGACGAGCACTTTGCCGCGATCGAAGTGGCCGAGCGGATTGGTCGGATCGCTTTTCTTCCTCGGCAGCCGCAACCAGAGCACGTCGATCGGCGCGCCGAGATTGTCGACATGCAATTTTGCGCACTCGCGGACGGTCGAATGCCGCCCATCTGCTCCGACGACGAGATCGGCTCGAATCTCGGCGTGTCCGTCGGGGCCGCTCGCTCGGACGCCGACGATCCGCCCCGATTCTTCGATCAGATCATCCACCTCGGTTTGCATTCGCAGATGGAACGTGGGATAGCGGCGGGCGTGGTCGGCGATGAAATTCAAAAAATCCCATTGAGGCATGAAGGCGATGAATCGGCAGCGCGTCGGCAGATGCGTAAAATCGGCGACCGTCACTTCCTCCGGACCGATGCAGCCGGTGAGATGGGTCGCTTGGTTGTGGGGGCGCTTCAGGAATTCGTCGAGCAGTCCGAGCTCGTGCATCAATTGCAAGGTCGAGGGATGGATCGTGTCGCCGCGGAAATCGCGGAGAAAATCGCCATGCTTTTCCAGCACCATGGCCTCGACACCCGCGCGTGCCAAGAGAAATCCGAGCATCATTCCGGCAGGTCCGCCGCCGGCAATGCAGCAGCGCACCTGTTGTGTATCGCTTGTGGAGGCAGTTTCTGCGGGCATAGAGGGCTCGCCGAAGGAAAAGGAACTTCTCACGCGGAGGCGTGCGGAACGCGGAGCAAACGAGATAGTATCGTAGACGATTTGGACCAGATCATGTGCCACTCGCTTTGCCGGCGATTTTGCAATCGATCCATTGGCGCCGGCAGTGGCACACGGATGCCAAAATGAAAACCGCCCGTGCGGCTTGTGCCGGACGGGCTGTTTTGGCTCGACAGGAGAGGGTTTAAGATCGACCGAAAAATGACTGCGCCGTGCGTTGGTAGCGGACGTGGCGTCGGCCGCGGCCCGCCGGGTTCTCCGGCGGGCCGCTTGCGCCCCTATGGTTAGAACAGCACGACCGCATCGACCGCGTAAACCCACTGATGATTCGACGTGCCCGACAGGTACGGCTTGACGCCGTTCAGATCGCTGCCGTTGAACAAGTCATAGCGGATTTCAGGCCGGACGGTGAGATTGCCGTTCGGCTTGTAGTTGGCACCCAAGGTGACATCGTAGAAATTGCCTTCGAAGCCGCCCACCGAAGCGGTGTTGCCGTTGGGCGTATCGAAGTCGCCGACCGGGGCAACGCGGGTGCCGTTGGTGTCGCGGAACCATTCGCTCCGCAGGCCGGCGGTCCAGCAGCAGTTGACCTTGTAGGTGAGGTAGTCGGTCAGGCCGAACCACGATGAGGTTCCGCCGTCACGAGCACCGCGGGATTGGAAACCGTCCGCATTTTCCAAAACGAAGGTCGTGCGGTCGGTCAGGTTCTTCGTCAGCACGATGCTGTTCACGTAGCGGTTGGCATCCGGGCCAGTAACGCCGGTGATCGGCTCGTTGCCTTCTTGGAAGAACCAAGCCAAGGTGGTCTTTTTGTCGCAGCTTTTGATCGTCACACCGCCGGTGTAGCTGATGTTTTCGTCGGTGTCGTTGAAGTTGTCCCAGCCTTCGTTGATGCCGTAGTTCCAGGTCACGTAGTCGTTCTGGGTATACGTTCCGACCACGCCCGTTTGTGTGAACGGATAGGCATAGAGGAACGTGTAGGTGTGGCTGTAGAAGAAGTTGCCGCTCGGATTGACTACTTCGTATCCCAACAGGGTGTACTGGTGACCAACCTTGTAATCGAACTTCGTGCCCACCGAGAATTCCAAGTAGGCTTGCGGCAACGCCAACCCGTAGAAATTGCGTGGGTCGGTGTTCCACTTCGGAGAGCCATTGTCGTAGGCATCGAGACCGCGAGCGAGCGGATACCGGTAATCGGTGCCGTAGATCGTTTCGATCGTGAAGCCCCAGTCCCAGCAGCATTCCTGCGGCTTGACGGCCTTGGCGATAACCGTGTCGATTTGATTCAACTGGCCTTCATAGTCGCGATCATCGAAGCCGTCCGGACCAAGGAAGTTGTCGCCACGCGAACCGTCGCGAGCCGCAACGCCCGCGTCAATCAAACCGGTCACGGTAATGTTATGGCATTTCAACCAGCAGTTGTTTTCGAACAGCCGTTTGGTGGTTTGATCGGGGCAAGTCAGTGGGCACTGGTCGCCGAGCAACCAAAGCCAGCCTGTGCCGCAACCGCACGAATCGCAACCGCACGAGTTGCAACTCGGAGCAGCAGCCGGGGCAGCCGCGGAGCAATCCGGCGCAGCCGGTGCGGCGGCAGGCGCTGCAGCAGCCGGCGCAGCAGCCGGGGGCGCCGGCGGAGCCGATTTATCAGTCGCCGTTGCGGCGCCGCTGTCGGGCGCATAGTAGTCGTACGCCACCGGTTGAACCGATCCCGGATATTGGAGTCCGCTTTGGGCGAAGCTGGTGGCGGCCGTACAGCCGACCGCAATCGCCACGACAAATTTTAATCCGTTGTGTTTCATGGTTTTCCCTCTTCCTCTCCCTAGAAAGACGATTGCTGAGTCGTTCGTGGCGCAACGCGTCGAGGAAATCGCCGTCGCTGGCAAGGTCTCAACATTCGCCGCGTGTTGACCGTTTTCGCTACCAACTTTGCTATCGGCCGGGGTAGAAACACGAGTCCACCGGAAAAGAGGCAAATCTGCTACGCTAGGACAAATTGGCACGCAGGCTCCGTAAGCTTTGACGGTCCGGAAACCTGACCGGACGCCGATTGCTTGGGTCGGGGAGCCTCGTCCGGCTCCCGAAGCCGGAATCGGTTTGTTCGCGACGGCAGGATGTAGCCTTGCCCGCCCGCGCCAAGAGTGGAAGGTGGGCAAATCAGTGAAGAAATACCACCGATTGTGGCATCCCGCCCCCTTGGCATTGAGTTTTCGCGCGTCGGCTGGTTTTCGAAAGGCGATGGCGGCTTTAAGGCCCCACCGCGTGCGTGCCCTGCTCGCCGGTGCGAATGCGCACGCAATCTTCCAGCGATAGGACGAAGATTTTGCCGTCGCCGATTTGTCCGGTCGCCCCGGCACGAGCGGCTGTGACGATGGCCTCCATTGTCCCATCGACAAAATTGTCGTTGACGGCAATCTCCAGCTTGAGCTTCGTCAAGAGCCGGGTTTGATGCTCCGTGCCCCGGAACACTTCAAGATGCCCGCGCTGCCGGCCGCATCCGCGCACCTCACTGACCGTCATCAGATAAATATCGCGCTCGTTCAGAGCCGCGATCACCTCATCGAGCTTCTCGGGCCGAATAACGGCAATGATCATCTTCATCGGGGGCACGATTCAAGTTTTTTGGGCAAAAAAATTCGGATACGGCGGCGGATGTGCCATCAGTCGTGGCCAATCCGCGCGAAAATCGTCCGCCCCGTCAGCCGGCTATTCAGCAACCGCTCCAAACGGACGCGCAACTCCTCCGGGTCGCCTTCGCGGAAGCGAAAGTGGTTTCCCTTGAGCGTCGTGAATTGCGGATAGATCGCCAAAAAATCGCCGTCCGCAGGACCGTCGGAGGGCTGGCAGAGCGCCGACCAGACGGCCTGCAATTGGGCTACTTCCGCCCCCTCGATGATGATCGAGAATTGCGCCGGGCCGATTTTTGGCGCGACCGCACGCCGTGGTTCGACAATCGGCGCATGCGAACGAGCCGTCTGCTTCGGATCTTCGTTGACATAGCCCAACACGCCCAATTCGGGAATATCCAACCCTTGCATTTCCGTGGCCATGCTCACGCGATTGCCGATCAATCGCTCGATCAAGAAAAACAAGACAAACGAAGCCAATCCGATCCAAATTAGTACCGACGCCATCCCAATGCACTCGGCCAGCAACTGCGAAGCGCTGCCGTAAAACAATCCCGTCACGCCCTGTTCGGTCGCGCCCGTCGGAAGCGAAGCCGGCTTTTCCGCGAACCATTTCAACACGCCGCCGGGCAATCGATACCAATGGGCATCGTTCCAGCCTTGGCCATACGTGCCGTCGGCAAACAGACCGAGGGCCAAAATCCCCCAGGCGCCGTTGACGCCGTGTACGCTGATCGCGCCCACCGGATCGTCGAGCTTTAGCACCCGCTCGATGAACAGCACACTGCCCACGACCAGCACGCCCGCCACCAGTCCGATGAACACCGCAGCCGTCGGAGTAACGAAAGCACAAGGAGCCGAAATCGCAACGAGGCCCGCCAACAGGCCATTGCAGATAAAGCTCGGGTCCGGCTTCTTGTAGAGCCGCCACAGATAGAGCATCGACGCCACCGCTCCGCCCGCGGAGGCCAACGCGGTGTTGGTGGCCACGCGGCCGACATTCAGATCCCCGGCAACGCAATGCCCGCCCGTGAAGCCGAACCATCCGAAAGCCAGGATCAATGTGCCGAGCATATACATCGGCGCATTGTGGGCGATGAGCACGTTGACCGAGCCGTTGCGGCCATATTTTCCGATCCGCGGGCCGAGCATCCAGCAGCCGACGGCAGCCGCGACGCCGCCGGCCATGTGCACGACCGATGAGCCGGCGAAATCGACGTGACCATGCCCGAGTCCGAAGTTTGCTCCGAGCCGGCTCAACCATCCGCCGCCCCAAACCCAATTGCCGAGCACCGGATACACCAGGGCCGTCATCAATGCGCCGAAGCTGACGAATGCCAGAAACTTCCACCGCTCGGTCATGGCTCCGGTGGTGACCGTGGCCATCGTGCTGGCGAGCGCGGATTGAAAGAGAAATATCGTCAGCACGCCGACATCGGAGGCTCTGCCCGTGAGCATGAATCCTTCATGCCCGAAGATGCCGAACTCGTGGCCGAAGAGCGAAATCGTCGCTTCTTTGTTCAGCAGGCCCGTATTACCGAATGAAGAAAGCGCGCTACCAGCGTTAAAAATTCCCCCGCCGAACATCAGCGCGAATCCGCACAGCCAAAAGCCGAGCACGGCAATGCTATACATCATCAGGTTCATGGCGGTGGTGTGCGACACATTCCGCGAGCGGATCAAGCCGGTCTCGACCATCGCGAAGCCCGCCTGCATGAACATCACAAGGAATCCGGCAAACAACACCCAAACCATGTTGATCGCGATCTGATCGCGATCGGGATTGCCGCTCGCGGGCAACGGCGAGTTGCCGGTGTTTTCGCCGGCAGGGTCGGGCTTCGGCGCTGAGACCGGTGCCGCGGCGTTCGTGCTGCCTGGAGAGGGCGATTGCTGGCGCGCGGGTTGTTGCGCAAAGCAGCACTGCGCGCTAAGCAACACGAGCGCGACAGCGCCCAGCAAGACCAACGCAAGAGATTGACGCACGAGAGAAGCCCCCGCCTGAGGGAATCGAACCAAATCTATCCATCGCGCCGTGCCGATCGATTCGCACGGGCAGGTTGCGTCGCCGCTATGGAGATAACATTACTGCATCGGGGTGCGCCGCCCTGAGGCTTTCGGCGGCTTAGGCTCGGCCGACAATAACTTTTCCGCAGCCCCCTCCTCCCTTGCAGGAGTGGGCAGGGTGAGGGGTTCGAAAAGCGGAAGCTCTTGTTCGGCCGAGCCTAACGCGGCGGAGCCGCAAACTGCACCGAGCGAACAGATCAGCCACTCTACAACCACTGTGCAACCACGGTACAACCACTGTGCAACCACTGTGCGATCACGGTACAACTTCTCCGCAAGTTGCGGAGAAAGTTCATGGGTAAGAAACTAAGGCGGCGGGCGGACTCATCCACGGTCCATGTGGTGAGCCGCCCGCAACCGGATTTTGCAAGTTACCAAGCTTTCGCAGGGCCGATTCGTGGTCCTGTGACCGGCACCGCGAAAACCGTTGCCTAGGTGGTTGCTCCAACGCCTCCGACAGCCGCCGCAGCCTGCTCCTTGGTGAGCAGCGCTGTTTTGCCTTTCTTCTTGCTGCCGAAGAGAAAGTAGATGGCGCCGTAGACGCCCCACACGGCCGCCACGCCCAGCGCGATATACGACTCTTTCACGCTCATGCCCGGCACGAAGAAACCACCGAGGAGGTAGAACAGCATGCAGCCGAGATTGGCCAGCAAGCCGAACACCGGCACCACCACGTGCTTGAAGCCGCTGAAGCTGTGGTGTTCGCGGAAGGCGACGATCGCCACGATGTTCGTCAACATGTACAGCAGGAACGTGCCGAAGTTACTCGCCAGCGTTACGATCAGCAAACTATTTGGCAGCGTTTTCAGGCTGTCGAGCGTCGGAATGATAAACGCCGGATACCAGAAGCTGTGGGCCTGATCGGGCGTCAACGATCCGATCAAGTCGGTCGATGCCGTCGGCGAGGCGGTCGGCCAAAGCACGGCGAACATGCCGATCACCATCGAGATGATTGCCAACGTCCAAATCGCGCGGTGCGGGGTGAGATTCTTGCCGTGCAAGATGCCGAAGTGCGACGGCACTTCATCGTCGCGCCCCATCGCATACGTGACGCGGGCCCCCGTGTTCATACACGACAACGTCGTACCGATCAGCGCCAGAAACACCGTCAACGCTTCGATGTACATGAACCACAAACCGCCCTTCGCGCCAAACAGCGAGGCGCCGACGATCTTCATCAGATCGCCGATTGGAGCCGACGAGCCCGCGGCGGTCGGCATCGTGTACTGTGAATTCAGCGTGAAATTCGCGGCGAAATACTCGATCAGATAGCAAATCACGCCCTGAATGAACAACGACAAGAGAACCGCCCGCGGTATGTCGCGCTTGGCGTTTTTCGCTTCCTCGCCCATCGATGTAACGGATTCAAAACCGACGAGGATCAGAATCGCGATACATGCTTGAATGAAGATGTAGGAGACATTGTGTGGTTTCACCACATCCCCCGCGGAAGCAAAGTACTGCCTGGTCGGCTGGGTTCCCTTTTTAGGATCCGATGGATCCACCGGCAGATCGGCAACCGCTTGTGAAACGCCCTTGTCGTCGACATAGCTGACGGTGGCCGGAACCGGCTTGCCGTCTTTCATTGCGACAATCCACGCTCCTTTGGAATCCTTGGCCGGTTTTCCGCTGACGTCGGGAGTCAAGAGAGCCATCTTGTCGGCTGGCACATTGCCGTCTTTATCAAGCACCGACTGGCCATCCGGTCCGACCGGATTGCCGTCTTTATCGACCTTATAGGTCGCGAGTGTCACGTTGATCGGATTGCCGTCTGGATCGAGCGTCCATCCGGTCGATCCTTCGGGATGATTGGCCCGATAACCGAGCGCCAGCACGGCGAAGACCAACAAAGCGCTGATTTGGATGATGTTGATCGCGATATTAACGCCCGTCGCCCCGACCACGCCGCGATAGGCGATATATGCCACACCTAAAGCAAACAAAACGCAGAAGCCAACCATCAACGTCGGGCTCGGAACGCCTGGATTGAACGTTGCCGGGAAGAATTGCCCTGCCATGTAGCCGACGAGCAAGGCCGTCACACCGACCATCACGCCAGGATAAATCCAGTAGTAGAGGTGGCTGGCCCAACCGATGATGTACTTCGAAAGGCGGGCAAATTTATAAGCATGCGTCTTTGATAGAAACGCTTGTTCGGCGAAAAAGTACGACGAACCAGCGCCCGGATATAGCTTCGATAACTCCGCGTACGAAATCGCCGTCGCGAAGCAGAGCAGCAACGCCGCCACGATGCCGAACCACATATCGGAGCCGGCCATCGGAGCTCCCCACAACGACTGCTGACCGAACGTAAGCCACAAGAAGGCCCCCGGCGCGATCAACGCCATCGCGTTCATCGTCAGGCCCGTAAGGCCCAACGTCGATTTCATCTGCGGACCAGACTTCTTTTCAACCGTGGACACTGGTTACCTCGCTTCTACATTGCTGCGAAAAAGGCGCGGAATTAGACACCACTACTTTCGGGACAGCCGTTTGTCCCAATTGGGCGAGCAACTAGAATCGAGGAAGAACCTCGAACCCCGTGCACACCTGTTCGCCCGCCTGTGGCGCACCGGGTTGCCTCTGTCGAGAGCCGCGAAAAAGCGTGGCCACCGCTCTGTCCGGCATCGCGCAACTCGCAAACGCCCGCAAGGCAATTTGCAAGATCAGCGTGAGTGTTCCCGGGGCAGAGCAAAATAAGTGCCACTAATCGCTGGCAAAAGGCTGCGCAGCTTGATCGCGATTCCTAAATCACGAATTAGCAAGCTGTTAGTGAAAGCGCTGATTGTGCTGGCAAGACCGGCTGGAAGCCCATCGAATTCCAGTCTGCACAGGATCAAGGCACGCTTTGCTTAAGCCTTGGTCCCGCACGCGCGCGTGGGCATGATCGCCCCACCGAGAAGATTGGCCTTCCGCCGATTGCCGAACCGACCCCGAATGATCGTCGTTCGCCGAAGCGAAGATTGGCCATCCGCAAAGCGCGACCGGCAGCCTATCTTTTATTCGCAGCCTATCTAGAATTCGGCTTCACGCATGATAGACTTTTCGCGCGCTAATGCGGTGCAACAGTTGCCATGAAGTTGACCTACGCCCAACTCAGCTCGGTCGGCCCGGTCCGCACGAACAATGAAGATTGGGTCGGCTTTTGGGAGCCCGACGACGAGCAGGAATATCTCACGCGCGGCGCAGTGGCGGCCATTGCCGACGGCGTCGGCGGGTTGGGCCGCGGCGAGGTCGCCAGCCGATTGGCCGTCGAAACCGCAATTCGGCGATTTCTGGAAGTGAAGCCGGGAACGCTCCCGCGCCAATCGCTGTTCAAAATGCTCACGGCGGCAAACACGGCCGTTTACGACCGCAGCATGTCGGAACACGAACTCGGCAAGATGGCCACGACGCTCACGATCGCCCTCTTCCGGAACAACGAAATCAATATCGGCCACGTCGGCGACTGTCGAGCGTTCTTGGTCCAAGGGGGGAAAATCTCGCAAGTCACGACCGACCACAACTACGCCGCGCAGCAACTCGCGCTCGGTTTGATCTCCCCCCGCGATGCCGCCACCAGCGACATGCGCTGCATGCTCACGCGCAGCATCGGCCGCGAACTGACCGTGCAGATCGATTATCACACGCTCCAGGTAAACCGCGGCGATATTCTGGTGCAATGTTCCGACGGCATGCATTTCTGCGTCACCGAGCAGGAGATTCTCGATTTCGTCACCAAGCTGCCGCCGGCCGAAGCTTGCCGCGAACTGATCCGGTTGGCCGAACGCCGCGGGACTGACGACAATCTGTCGGTCCAGATCGTTCACGTCGAACGCGTCAACACGTTGAGTTATTTCCGCGGACAACCAGTCTTTCACGAAGCCGAGATTCCCATGACGCTCGAGGTCGAAGTTGGCCAGATTCTGGATAATCGATTCCAGATCGAAAGCGTCGTCAGCCGTAGCGGCATGGCGTCGATTTTCAAAGCGATCGACTTGAAATCGAACCAGACCGTGGCCGTCAAGATCCCGTTCATGCGGTTCGAAAGCGACCCGGCCTTCTTTTCGCGATTTCAGCGGGAAGAAGAAATCGGCAAAACGCTCGATCACCCCGGTTTGCTGAAGATTTTTCCAACCGAGGAAAAAACGCGGCCATATATCGTGATGGAGTTTCTCCAGGGGCAAACGCTCCGCAATGTGCTTCATACGGTGAAGATGGTACCGGTCGGCGAGGCCCTCGACATTGCCGCCTCGATCTGCAATGCGCTCGACTACATGCACCAGCACAATATCGTGCACCGCGATATGAAGCCCGAGAATATCATGATCTGCGACGACGGACGCGTGAAGATCATGGATTTCGGCATCGCCAAGGCGACGGGCATGCGCCGCATTACGTTCACCGGCTTTTCCGCGGCGATGGGCACGCCCGACTACATGGCCCCCGAGCAGGTGCGCGGCAAGCGCGGCGATGCCCGCACCGACGTCTACAGCCTGGGGGCGATTCTTTATGAAATGGTCACCGGCCAGCCGCCCTTCGAGGGAACGAACCCCTTGGCGATCATGAACGCCCGCTTGATGGGCGATCCGATCGCGCCCTCAAGGCTGAATCCGAATATCTCGCCGCAGGTCGAAGAAATCATCCTGCATGCGCTCGAGCAGCGCCCGGAAAATCGCTATGCTTCGGCCGCGGAAATGAAGACCGAGCTCGAAAACCCGGAAAAGGTGGTGGTCACGGGCCGGGCCAATCGATTGCGGCCGCCGGCCCAATGGACCGGCCGATGGCGGCCGGCGCGGTCGCTCATCTTCGCGCTTGTGCCGATCATCGTGTTCGGCCTACTGTGGCTTTTCTTTCGCTTCGCGCATCATTGAGGTGATGCGGCACGTGCGGCGGGAGCTTAGGGCTCGAGGCTCGGCGAGCACCAACGTTCAAGCTCCTTCGTCCATTGTCCGTCAATCCACCGGCATTGCCTTCATGAATTCCATTGAACTTTCCCAATTTCCCATGCCCAGGAACAACTGGCCGTTTTCCGGATGACGACATAGTTAACTTCGGGCTGATGTGGCGCCGCCGCTGGATTTTGGGATAGTCAAAGCGATTCACCCGACGAGTTGCCGCCTCACTACCGACCCACGATCCCAAATCGTTGCGATCACGCAACACAAACCCGAAGCGTTAGCGAGGGAGCGCCGCAACGGCGGCATCGTCTCGCCGCAGGCGACCCAGCCAGATGCACATTGGATCTATGCGTTCGTGAGTGCGACCCGCAACGGAGCACATCCTCGCTTACGCTTCGCGCCTAGTGTTGAGGGGCGACCCGCAACGGAGCACATCCTCGCTTACGCTTCGGGCCAGTGTTGACGGCGACCCGCAGCGTTACACGAATCGAAGACGGCTTTACCCCGGTTAGCCCGTCGGCAGCAGTTCTCGGATCGGGTCGCCGAAGGGGAGGATGGGCACCGGGCGGCCCGCGAAATCGTTGAAGGCCCGTTGCGGATCGATGCCGAGGTGTTGCAAAACCGTCGCCCAAAGATCGTTTGGCGTCAGCGGCCGTTCGGTCGGAAATTCGCCCTTGCTATTGGTGGCCCCGATCACTTGGCCGGTGCGCATTCCGCCGCCGGAGACAATCATCGACATCGCATTCGGCCAATGATCGCGCCCCGGCTGCATCACATGGCTCGCCGTGCCGACCGAATACGAAAGCCGCGGTGTCCGGCCGAATTCTCCGGTCACGAACAGAAGCACCCGGCGGTCCAATCCTCGCTGATACAGATCTTCGATCAGGGCCGTGACCGCCTGGTCATAGAGCGGCAACCGCACCTTGGCATCATTGAAGATGTGGCAATTCACGGCATGCGAGTCCCAGTTGTAGCTCACGTAGTTCGGCAAATCTTTCCCCGGCATCGGGTTCTCGAGCACCATCGTAACGAACGTGCAGCCGGCCTCGACCAGCCGCCGGGCCAAGAGGCAGCGAGCGCCATAGGCATGCCGACCGTACCGATCCTTTAGAGCCTCGGGTTCTTTCGAGAGGTCGAAGGCAGCTTGGGCTTTGCCGCTGGTGACCAGTTCGACAGCCCGGCGATTGAATTGATCGAGCGAATCGAACGCCCCGGATTTCTCGGCCGCGCCGCCCCATTTGTCGAGTTGCCGCAGCAATTTGACGCGCGAATCGAGCCCCGCCAGCGGCGCCAGATTTTCAACCGTGAATTTCGGCGACGATGGATCGCCCGGCACGGAAAACGGCTCGGTCGAACTGCCGAGATAAGCGCTGCCGAAGGCAAAGGTGTCGATTCCTTGCCGCCCGGCATCCATTCCCGCGACATAGTTTGGCAGCCCACGTTGCCGGCCTTCGACCACCTTGGCGATCATCGAAGCCACGGCCGGATGATCGTTCACCGTGCCGGTCGGCTCCTTCGGCTCGCGGGCCATCATGAATCGCTTATGACCGCCTCCGTGATCGGCGAATTTGTGCGACAGCGAGCGAATGATGTTGAATTTGTCGGCACACTTGGCATGCAGCGGCAATAGCTCGCCCACTTCGACGCCTGAAACATTCGTGCGAATCGGGCGGAATTCGCCCCGATATTCGCTGGGGGCGTCGGGCTTCAGGTCGTACATCTCCATGTGCGGCGGGCCGCCGGGGAGCCAAATGAAAATCACCGCCCGATCATCGTGAGCGGCGGCGGTGCCGGCTTGTGCTTGGAGCCGAAAGACATCGCCAAGCGTCAGCCCACCCAATCCCAGAGCGCCAAACTTGAGCGCGGTGCGGCGCGTGATCGGTCCGGAACAGTTGTGCGCGTTCGCGCGCGGAGAAGTGCCGTTCATGGCGTTACCACTCATCGAGGTTATTCAGGCGGGAGAGCGATTTGGGCAGGGAGTGCGGCCGACGGACAATCGCTCGCGACCGCCGGCAAGGGCCATTTTAGCGGTTATCGAATCGAAACAGCAAGCAAAAACAGAAAATCGCTCAGCTTGGCAATTGCCCCACGAAACGCGTTGGAAAAATCCGAACAAACGGCGCTGCAACCCAAGCGGCGTAATCCAGCGCGCGCCGGGAATGCCGCTTGGCCGGAAATGATGAAACCGCGATATTATTGCCGACAAACGCTTCGCCGACGCACGGTGAGCAACAGGCCGATCGCGGCGAATACGGCCAACACGATTGCCGAGGGCTCGGGCACCGCGGCGGGGCTGCCGGCGAATGTCGCGTTCGGAGAGAACGCGGCGGTCACGCTTCCCACGGCCGAGGCGGTGGGCGTGCTAAATGCCGCCGTGTCTGATGCGAGCAGGCTCGATCCGATTTCAGCCGGCGATGCGTCGGAGGTCGGCAATGCCCAGCTCGAAGGCAGGACGGCGAGCACACGGCTTTCCATCAGGCTTGCATTCAGGCCGGGATCGGCGCCAGCCAAGTTCTCGATCGCCGTGATGCGATTTTCCAGCGATTGGCCCGCGGCGCTCGTGATCGCGCCGGAGGCGATCGCGGCCCGAATCGCCGTGAAGGGATCGCGGGTGTCGGCGGTCGAAGCACTGGAGGTGGCCACGGCGGGCGTTGTGGTTGCGGCTGGTTGAGCGTTTCCTTGGCCGCCGGCAAAGGGCAGGATCGTCACGGTCGAGCCGGCGTTGATCGCCAGCGTGTTTTGCAGGATCTGCGCGGCCGACAGGCTGGCGGCGTTCAAGCCGTCGCCCACGGTCGTGGTGCCGGCGTACGTTGTGGGCGAAGTGGTCAATTGGCTGCCCGAGATCACGCCCACCGTTTGCGATGTGGCGCCGACGACCGACACTGCGCCGTCGTTGCTGTTGCCGAGGCCTGCCGCGGTGATGATGTTGGCCGCGGTGCTGCCTTGCGACAGCGCTTGAGCGCCGGCCAATTGCAGCGTGGCCTCGGAAGCGACGGTTACGGAGATCGCGCCGGAAACGGTTGCCGGAGAACTGGGGCTCAAGGCCAACGTGCCGCCGTTGACGGCGACCATATTGTTGCCGCCCCAATTTAGCGTGCCGCTGACACGAAGCGTGCCGGAGTTGACCGTCACAACGCTTCCGTTTCCGATGGCCGTCGCACCGCTGAGCGTGAGCGTGTTGCTGTTGCTATTGCCGGCCACGGTCAGATTGCCGCTGCTGGTGAGATTCAGCGCGCCGGCGAATCCGGTCGAACTGCTCTGGGTAATGCTCAGCGCCCCGCCGCTGACGTTCAACTGGCCGGCGCCGGTGCCGGAGAGGTTGCCGATCGAAAAGTTGTTGTTGGAGAGGTTGACGATCGACATGTTGCCGTTGATGGCCAGCGGAGCAGAGCCGCCACCGAGCGTGGCGATCGAGGATTGATCGCCGGCATTGAGCGTGCCGCTATTGACGATCGTGCTGCCGGTGTAGCCGTTCGCGCCTTCGAGATACAGCGTGCCGCCGCCGGTGAGCACGATCGACTGGCCGGGCATGCTGTTCGAATCGTTGATCGAGCCGTTGACGGTCAGCGAGCTGCCGGTGATGCCGTCGATGTTGAAGGTCATGGTTTGGGTGGAGTCGGCGAGGCCGAGCGTGGAATCGATCTGCGGCGTCGCGCCGCCCGACACATTCAGGATCGCGCCGACGCCGCCGATGCCATTGCTGCCGCGGAGGTTGTCGAGCGTCAGCGTGCCGCTGCTGAGCGTGTAGGATGTGGAGCTGCTGTCGAACGTCAGTTGTCCGGCGACATCGCTGTTGCCGACGGAGACGACGATCGGCGAAGTCGCGCCGGCGATCGTGGAGAACGTGGCAGACACGCCCGCGCCGCTGGGGATTTGCATGGGGTTCCAGTTGCTCGCGCTGTCGTAGATACCGCTGATGCTCGAGGCCCAACTGGCCGAGCCGTTGGCGGGGCCGATGGTCAGATCGAGCGTGTTGCCGCTCGTGGTGAACGTGGCCTGATCGCCGCTGGGCACGTCGGCCGCGTTGAGCGAGAGGGCGCTTATATTGTTGGGAGTCGGGTTGTTGGCGACTGATCCATAGGTCATCAATGAATAGAAACCGCCGCTGAAGACATAGGGTGTGGTCGAACCGGCTTGGAAGAAATTGAACTGGGCCGAGCCGCTTGCGGGGAGGGTCAAAACGCCCGCCGGGCTGCCGGTGCTCGTGACGGCGATCGAATCCAGCACCGCCAGGCCCGAGGCTTGATAATACAACTGCGAGCCGCCGGCCAGCGACAGCGCGCCGACGGTGAGCGTTCCGCCGGTTGCGGGAGCATTGGCCACGCCGCCGCCGCTGGGGGCGATGATGCCGCCGTTATTGAGGGTCACTGCGCCGCTGATGAATCCGGGATTGACCGTGCCGCCGGCGCCGGCAAGCGTGCCATTGTTGTTGACGCTCACCGGTCCGCTCCCGGTGGCCGACGCCGTCGATCCGCTCGATGCATTGGCGACGCGGAGCGTGCCGGCGTTGATTTGCGTGCCGCCGGAAAACGTGCTGAAGCCGCTCAGTTGCAGCGTTCCGCCGCCGACAATCAGGCTGCCGGACGAAGCTCCGTCGGCGATAACGCCGGCAAACGAGCCGCCGCCGCTGACAGTCAGAGCGGTGCTGTTGAGATTCAATGCCGCCGAGACATTGGTGCCGTTGAGCGTGGCAATCGTGCGGGTTGGATTGTTGAAGTTGACGGTGCCGTTGGCGGTTAGCGTGCTGGCCGTGGAGATCGAACCGCCGGGGAGAACGCTCAGCGTTCCGCCCGAGGAAACGCTGACGCCGGTGCCGACGATCGCGCCGCCGCTGCCGATTGCGAGCGTGCCGCCGGTGACATTGGTGTTGCCGGTGTAGGTGTTCGCATTGGTGAGCGTGAGCACGTTCGGTCCGCTTTCGGTGAAAGTGCCGCTGCCGCTGATCACGTTGCCGTAGCTCTGCGGGTTGAAATTGGCGAAGACGAGGGCGGCATTGTCGAGAATGTTGCCGGCGACCGAGCCGTTCGAGGTTGCGCCATCGCCCAAGCGCAGCGTGCCGCTTGTGATCGTGGTGCCGCCGCTATAAGCATTCGCGCCGGTGAGGGTGAGCGTTCCGCCGTTGACGGTGAGGCTTCCCGCGGGCCCTCCGTCTGCAATCGTGCCGCTGAAGCTCCCGCCGCCGGTGACGGAGAGCGCGGTGCCGAAGAGATCCAGCGCGGCGGAGCCGTTGGTGCCGTTGAGCATGGCAAGCGTGGTGGTCGAGTTGTCCAGGTTGACGACGCCGTTGTCGGTGAGATTCGTCGCCGTGGAGATCGAACCGCCCGCGGCGATGTTCATCGTCGCGCCGGACGAAACATTGATGCCCGCGCCGGCGATCGAGCCCGTGGCGCCGACGTTGAGCGTGCCACTGGCGACATTGGTGTCGCCGGTGTAGGTGTTGGCGGCATTCAGCACGACGACGGCGCCGGGGCCCGATGTGGTGATTCCGTAGTTATTGCCGTTATCGGTGATCGCTCCGAGAGTGAGCGTGCCGGCGCCGGAGCCGTTGTTGGCCACGTTGAATGTGGCGTTGCCGGTGAGTGTGACGGCGCCGAGCGTGAGTGCATAAGGAATATTCGCCCCGGTGCTGCCGCCGGTGACGGAGAGCGTGCTGGCGCCGATCGTGGTTTGGCCGGTGATCGTGGCGAGATTGTATCCCGTGACGTCGATTGTCGAGTTCGCGGTTACCTGAACATTGTTCGCGAGCGTTTCGGCAACGAGACCGACGATTTCGAAACCTTCGAACGCGCCATTTCCGTTGATGTTGTCCAAGCCCACGGTTTGGCTAGTGCCGCTGAGGCCAGAGAACACGACATAGTCGCCGACCGTGTAGGTGCCGGGAGTGGTGCTGGTCGCTTGCGTGTAGGTGGTGGGCACCGTATCGGAGGCGAGATAATAGGTGGTTCCGCCGAGAGTGATATTGTTGTCGCGACCGCCGGCCGTCGATTCCGCTGCGCCGGTGTAGACATACAGGCTGTAGCTCGAGTAAGGGATATTGCTGAGATTGAGCGAGAGCGTGCTGCCGGCAGCCCAGTAGAGATATCCGTTGAGCAGGGGAATGCTGCTTCCCGAGTTGTAGGTGCTGCCGACGCCGGTAAGGGTGAAGGATGCGCCGGTGGGATTGACCGAGGCATCGGTCAGCGACGTGGCCGAGCTGAAGCTGCTCCCCGCAAGATTCATCCAGTTGTTCATCGTCGCGCCAGGGGCGCCGGAGCCGTTCGGGGCAAGCGCCGTGTAATTGCCGACGGCATTGCTGCCCTCAAAATGGACGCCGATCTGGTTGTTCGTTCCGGGGAGACTTAAAGTGCCGCCATTCAGCACGACCGCGCCGGTGCCGAGCGTCGAATTGCCGAAAGTGGCGATCGTGCCTTGGTTGATCGTGGTGCCGCCGGTGTACGTATTGCTGCCGGAAAGAGCGAGCGTGCCGGCGTCGGTTTTGGTGAGTCCGCCGGCGCCGCTGATGACTCCTGGCACGGTCAACGTGTTCGTGGCGGTCACGTCGAAGGTGCCGCCGCTGCTGCCCAAATTGATGGCGCGATTGTTGGCGCCGGCAGTACCGTTAAAGAGTCCGAAGGTGGCGGTCGCTTGGAGCGTGCCGCCGTTGAGGTTGATCGCGGCGCCTGTGGATGCCGCGCCGAGATCGGCGTTGTTGGCAATGCTGGCGAAGCCGTTGATGTAGGTCGCGCCGGTGTAGGTGTTCGTGGCGCCGCCGGCGAGCGTGGTGATGCCGGGGCCGGAAATCGTCAGCGTGTTGCCGGTGATGCCGGAGTTCACGGTCAGCGAACCGTAATCGATAAGAACGATCCCATTGCCGCCGCCGGCATGGAACGAGCCGCCGGTGATGATTGAACCGGTGGCGGCCGAGGTCACGAGAATGCCGCCGGCGTCGACCAGGTCGTCGCCGGTCGCCGCCAACGTGAGCGTCGTGCTCGGGGTGCTGAACGTCAGCACTCCCGATTCCACGGCAGCGGTTGCGGTGTAGTTCTGCGTGAGATTGGTTTCACCGGCGTCGTTGCCAGAGAATGTATTCGTATTGGAGTAGCTTGCAAGCGCTGCGATCGCTCCGGCGCTGATCGTGGCCCAGGTGCTGCCATGATTGACCGTGGCATAGGCCGTCCAACTACTGGTGGCATCGACGAGAACGCCGGGGCCGACGGTCGTTTGCGTGGTGGTAATGCTACCCGTTGTCGGCAGGACGAAGTCGATCGTTGCGCCGACCGTGCGGGTCAGTGCCCCGAGGACCAGATTATCGCCGGCGCCGAGCGCGACGCCGGCGGAGATCGACGAAGCGCCGGCGTTGAACGTGGTGCCGGTGAATGTTTCCGCGGCGGATCGGCCACCCAAGAGCTGCAGGGTTCCGCCCGCCAATTCGAGAGCCGAGCCGGTCGTGGTTCCCGTGACGGCCAATTGAAGCGTTCCGGCGTTGATCGATGTCGTGCCGGTATAGGTGTTCGCGCCGGCGAGGCTAACGAGCCCGGGGCCGGTCGTCGTCAATCCGCCCGAGCCGCTGATGGCGCTATTGACGGTGAGCGTGTTGCCGGTATTGACCGACCAGTTCTGCGTCGCGCCGAGCACCAGCGGGGCGGCGATCGTCACCGCTCCCGCGGCCGAGTTCGTATTCCCGATCGTGATCCCGCCGGCGCCGATCGTAAGGGTGTTGAAGCTTGGATCGTTGCTCAGCGTCAGGGCGTTGGGATCGTTGCTGACCAAGCCGAGGATCGACATGTTGGCGCCGAGCGACATGTTTGCTTCGTTGGCGGCGCCGGTTGCGGAGAAATTGACGGTCGCGGTGGGGCCCGGCGGCAGCGGCGTCGCGATGCCCGTGATGTTCGACACCCAGTTGCTGGTGGCGCTTCCGTCGGAGGCGCCCCACACTCCGCTGGCGGCGCCATAGCCGCCCGACCAATATTCAGCCGTGAGCTCGGGTTGAGGCGTGGTGGTAATCGTGACGGCATTTGCGCCGACGGTGAAATTGCTGACGGTGAAGTTCGTGTTGTTATAGACCGATAGGGCGTAGGTCGAGGCGCCGTTGGCGTTGAGGCCGCCGCCGACGGAACTGAGCAAGGTCTGAACGCCGGAGGGTACGGTTTGGCCCGCCACGCCATAGACATTCAGCGCCACCGAACCGCTGGCAGGCGTCGATGCGACGGCAGTGCCGCTGGTGGCGATCGTGTCGAGAATTTGCGTGCCGAGCGTGCTTCCGGCGGCAAAAGTAAGCGATGTGCCGCTGGTGGGCACGATCGCCAGCGTCGAGGGAGTTGTGCTGCCGGTGAGGTAGTTGAACGTCGCGCCCGCGCTAACGGTTAGCGCGCCGGTGCCGATGCCGCTACTGGTCGAGCCGACGGTTGGCGAGGTGGCCCCCAAGATGCCGGCGCTGACCGTGGTGCCGCCGGAATAGGTGTTCGCACCGGTCAGGGTGTTGAGGCCCGGACCAATCTGTTGAACGGCGCCGCTGCCGCCGATGACATTGGTGACGCTCTGTGCGGCGGCAGTGCCCGGATCGAGCAAGAGCGTGCCGTTGTTGGTCAGGGTGGTAAGTGCGGAAATCGCGCCGCGGGTCGTGCCGTTGCCGAGCTGCAACGTTGCACCGGGATTGATCGTCGTAGCGCCGGTGTAGGAATCGGCGGCCGTGAGGATGGTCGTGCCCGGGCCGCTTGCCACAACCGCGATGGTTCCCGTGCCGCCCCCGATCGTGCTGCCGACCATGAGCGATCCGGAGTCGGCCAAGGTCAACGTTTCGGTTCCTGCGGCGCCGGAGGTGATCGCATCGGTGATCGAAAGCGAGCCGCCGGCGACTTGCGAGACCGTCAGATTGTTGTCGAGCGTGATCGTCGAACCAGAGAAGGCGGAAGCGGCCGCGGCAGTGCCGCCGATCGTGAGCGTGCCGGTGTTGCCGGCCACGACCGTGATCGGGCTGGCGATCGTGTAGGAACCAGCCGTTAGCAAGCTGGCGGAGTTCGCGCCGAACGAGGCCCCGAGAGAAACGACGGCGGTCGAAAGGCCGAGCGGGCCGGTGGCTGAATTGGTGTTGTTCGCGCCGACAAGAATGGTGCCTGCATTGATTGTAGTGCCGAGCGTGTAGGTGTCGGCGCCGCTAAGCGTCATGATGCCGTTGCCGGTTTTCGAGACGCCGGCGGTATAGGCATTGAACGGCACGAGAGCGGACGAAACGTTCAGGTCCGACGGTGGATTTTGCGCGCCGCGGCTCACATTGAACGTTAGGTTGCCATTGATCTCGATGGCGACTTCGGTGGCGTTGATGGTTGCCGGATTGCCCGTCGTGGGATCGGACGTGGCGATGAAGCCTGCCCCGTTGTACATCGAATAATTGCCGTTGCCATCGCCCAGCCCGGCGGCGGAGGAGAGCGTTCCGCCGACCAGCGTCATGTTGTTGGCGATGGTTTGCCGCACGCCGCTGGCCGCGGTGACGGTGCCGCCGTTGTTGATCACGAGGGCTTCTTTGCCGGTGGTGTAGCCGAGCACATCGGTGGCATTCAGTCGCAGCGTGCCGCCGTTGTTGACGGTGATCGTCGGCGAGGCGGAAAGCTGCCCCGGCTGGCCGTTCGCCGTATTCACCTGCAGCGTGCCGCCGCCGACGATCGTTCCGCCGGTGTAGGTGCTTACGCCGGTGAGGATCAATGTTCCGGAATCGGTTTTCGTGAGCGTGCCCGCTCCATTCATCGCGGCCGACATGGTGAGCGTGTTGCTGCTGGTGACGTCGAAGGCGCCGCCATTGTTGCCCAGCGTGACTGCGTTGCCCAAGCTAAAGGTTCCGGTTGCCTGAAGCGTGCCGCCGTTGAACACGAGCGTTCCGCCGCCCATATTCGCCGCGGCCGCGATGCTCGCAAAGCCGTTTAGATACGTTCCGCCGCTGTAGGTGTTCGTGCCGCCGAGGGTCGTCATGCCGGGTCCGGAGATCGTCAGCGAGCCGCCGGTGATGGCGGAATTCACGGTCAGCGAACCGTAATCGATGAGAAGCACGGCGTTGCCGCCGCCGGCATGGAACGAGCCGCCGGTGATTGTTGTACCGGTTGCGGCCGGAATGACCAGGATGCCGCCGGCGTCGGCTAAGTCGTCATTGGTCGTCGCCAATGTGAGCGTGGTGTTGGGATCGCTGAACGTCACCACTCCCGATTCCACGGCGCCGGTGGCAGTGTAGTTCTGCGTGAGGTTAGTCTCACCGATATAGGTTGCAGGGAACGAATTCGTATTCGAATAGCTGGCGAGCGGCGCGATCGCTCCGCCGCTGATCGTGGCCCAGTTGGCGCCGCCATTGACGGTGGCGTACGCAGTCCAGTTGTTGGTGGCGTCGACGAGCACTCCGGGGCCGGTAAACGTGGTGGTCGTCGTGATGCTGCCGGTGGTCGGCAACGTGAAGTCGACCGTGGCGCCGGCGCTGCGAGTCAAACCGTTGAGCACCAAATTTTTTCCCGAACCGAGCGCGACTCCGGCGGAAATCGCAGACGCGCCGGCGTTGAACGTCGTCGCAGTGAATGTCTGGCTGGCGGATTCTCCGCCCATCAGTTGCAGCGTGCCGCCTCCCATGGCAAGAGAAGACGTGGCGATGCTGCCCGTGGCCGCGAGCCTCAATGTTCCACCGTTGACGCTTGTCGCCCCGGTGTACGTGCTGGCGCCGGAAAGCGTGAGCATGCCGGAGCCGATCTTCGTCAGAGCGCCGCTCGTTCCGTTGATCGAGCCGGCGAAGGCCGCGGGGCTGGTGTTGTCGCCGCCGACGGTCAAGGTCGCGGCGCCGATCGACACGGTGCCGCCGGTGCCGGTGAGCGAGCCGATCTGCGTGGCGTATTGAGTGCTCGAGCCGAGGCTCAATGTGCCGCCATTGACCGCTACGGCCGAGTTGTCGCCGAACGCACCGCTGACATTCGCGACCGACGCCACGCCGGCGGTGAGCGCGCTGCCGCTGCTGACAACTGTCGGGCCGGCGTAGGTGTTGGCGCCGGAGAGCGTTGTCGTGCCGGTGCCGATGATGGTCAGGCCGCCGGCGCCACTGATGACGCCGGCAAAAGCCGCGGGGTTGGTGTTGTTGCCGCCGATGGTGAGGGTCGCGGAGCCGAGAGCCACATTGCCGCCGATCGTGCCGCCGCCGGTGAGCGAGCCGATTTGCGTGTTGAGGCCTTCGAGATTCAGGCCCGCGCCGGCCGTATTGGCCAAGGTAACGGCAGAATTGTTTCCGAGCGCTCCGCTCACGTTCGCCACCGAAGCGACACCCGCGGCAAGCGTGCCCGCGCTGACCAGGGTTGGTCCGGTATAGGTGTTCGCGCCGGAGAGATAGAGCGTGTTGGCGCCGGTTTGCGTCAGTCCGAGCACATTCGCGCCGCTGTTGGTGTTCGCGATCACGCCCGCGTAGGTAAAGGCGCCGTTGACGGCATTGGTCGTGTCGATCCCAAGGCTTGAGCCGCTCGCGAATCCGCCGCTGGCGACGCTCAAGTTCGTGAGCAGGGTTTGCAAGTCGGCGGCGGTAAAATGGCCCGACGCGCCGACGCCGAACGTCAGCGTCGCGCCCGGATTGACGGTGATATTGGCGGCGGTCCAACTCGCGGTGGTGTTGTCGTAGAGCGATGTTTCGGAGGTGAATTCGAGCGTGCCGGCGGAGGCCAGCGTCGGACCGGTGTAGGTGTTTGCGCCGGAAAGCGTCAGCGATCCGCTGCCGACTTTGGTCAAGCCGCCGTCGGGCGTGGCCCCCAAAGCCGTGGCGTGAAGGAGGGCTTGTGAAATCGTGACGGCGTTGGCTTGCGAGTCGATCACGGCGCCGCCGGCGAGGACATACGCATTGGAGATACCGGTCAAGAAGGTGGTCGAGGAAAGCGCCGCTTGTAGCGTGCCGCCGTTGAAATTGATCGTGCTCGAGCCACCGCTGCCAAAGCCTCGGGCCGTGCTCAGTATGCCGCCATTGAGATTGAGCACGCCCGTGCCACCATAACCGGCCAGGTAGATCAGATCGCTGGGAAACGCGCCGCCCGCGGCAACGGTGAGTGTGCCGCCGGCGATGGTGAGCGTGCCCGTTCCGTAAGTTCCGCTGTTGGTATCGCCGCCGCCGATAAACACTCGGCCGCCCCCCGCGCCGACGCTCAGCGATCCCGATGTGACATCGACCAGTCCGGTGGCGGCGTTGTAGCCGACGAGAAACTCGTCGCCCCCGGAAACGGCGAGCGTGCCGCCGGCGATGTTGAGCGTGCCATTGCCGCCCGAGCCGTTGCCGATGCGCACGCCGTTCACGCTGGCCGGATTGGCGCCGCTGGCGCCGGAGGCGTCGACATTCAGTGTGCCGCCGTTGATGTTCAGCGTACCGGCGCTGGTGCCCCCGATGACGACTTCGCCGGACGTTCCCGCGAGGGAACTGGCGGTTGCGGAGCCGCTAAAAGTCAATGTCGCGCCGCCATTGACCGTTACGGCGCTACTGCCCGAATTGATGTAGGCGCCGTCGATGTTGGCGATGGTCGATGCGCCGTTGACGGTGAAGCCGCCGCCCGCGGCCGTGATCGAGCCGGCGGAGGCGATGGTCAAGGTGCCGGAGCTAACGATCGTGCCGCCGCTGTAGATGTTTGCGCCGCTGAGGGTCAAGGTGTCGCTGCCGGCCATGGTCAGACCGCCCGAGCCGGAGATTGGGCCGCTGATCGTGGTGCCGCCGGTGCCGGTGTCGGCGATCGTGAGCAGATAGCCGCCGTTGGCGACGCTGCCGCTCACGGTGAACAAGCTGCCGCTGGCATTGGTCCACGATTGGGCTGCGCCGAGGACAATCGGAGCGCTGATCGAATTGAGGCCCGCGCCGGAGGCGACCGTAATGCCCGAGCCGGCCGTGTTGGTGCCTGATGCGCCGGCCAGGATCGTAATTGAATTGGTCGCAACGGCGCCGGGGCCGATGGAAACTCCCGCAATGTTGAAATTTAGGCTATTGATCGTGAAGCTTTGGCCGAGCGATTGCGTCAGGTTGGCGGCTCCGGTTGCGGTTTCGAACACGTTGGCGGTGCTGATCGGCAGGCCGCTGTTCACGCCACCAGTGGCCGCGGTGACCCAATTGGTTGTGCCGGCGGGGTTCGTGTTCCAATTGCCGTCGGTGCCGCCGGCCCAATACGTGTCGCCGGCTGCGCCGAGCGCGACATTCAATTGGACGCCTGTGCTCGATGCCGTCAGATACGCGACGTCGCCGGTGGGAGGCGTAAAGTTTCCAAGCGCAATCGCGGTAGGCGCTGGGCTGCTGGCGAAGCTGAGCAACGTGTACGGCGCCGAGCCGATGCCGAGCGTCGCTCCGCTCAAGGGCGATAGATTGATCGTGGCGCCGCCGGGGCCCGTGCTCAACATGCCCGTGGTGACGATTTGATCGGTCGCGCTGGCGCTGAAATTAAGATTTAGCACCGCGGCGCCCGAGGTGCTGCCTCCGAGCGTGAGATTGGTAGCCGACGTCGTCGCGTTGTTGATCGTGAGAGTGCTGGGAGAGGCTTCGGAGTTGGAGAACGCCAGAGTGCCGATGCCTGATGTGCCGCCGACTCTGAGGCTGCCGGCGCCGCCGGCTGCGGAGCCGATCGTGTAGTTGCCATTGATGAGCAATGTGCCGCTGTTGGCGGCGCTGCCGACGGCAACGGCCGTATCGCCCAACGAACCGGCGGTAAGGGCCAATGCGCCGGCATTGACGGTCGTCGCGCCGGTGTAGGTGTTCGGGCCGGAGAGGGTAAGCGTGCCGGTGCCGACCTTGATTATTCCACCCGGGCCGCTGAGGATGCCGCTGTAGGCCGTGCTGGCGTTGTTGCCGCCGACGAGGGGAGCCACGGCGGCCGGACTGCCGGCCAGATCTTGAAGCAGGATATTTCCCGAGCCCGAGAGGCCGCCGAGGTTCGGGGCATCGATTCCGGCGGCAAACGTCAATCCATTGTTCTCAATGACGGCGACGGTGCTGTTTTGGACGGCATTCGTGTTGGCCAATTGGAGCGTGCCGGTGCCAACGGTCGTGGCGCCGTTGTAGGTGTTGGCGCCCGCGAGGGCCAACGTGCCGCTGCCGGCCGTGGTGATGCCATAGCCGGCGCCGCTGATGACTCCGCCGATCGTCAACGTGTTGTTGCCGACGGTGATGGTGGGCGAAGCAGTGAGCGCCACCGGGGCAGTTCCGAGATTGAGGCCGCTCGTCGAACCGGTGAACGTAAAACTTCCGCCGATGCTATACGACCCCGAGCCGAGCGACAGCGTCATCGGCGAATTGCTGGTGTTGTCGATCGTGGTTCCACTGCCGATCGTAAACAGTTTGCCGGAGGCGAAACCGCTGAACGCGCTCGCCGCCGCGGCCTGGGCAAAGTTCAAGGTGCCGGACGTCAACGTGAAGCCGGTGGTGAAGCCGGTGTTGCCTTCGGTGGTGTTGTTGCCGACGTCGAGGTTGACCGTCAGGCCGGCGCCGTTTTCCGTAATGATGCCACCGCCGCTCTGCTCATTGTAGCCGAGGGCCGTTTGAAAATTGATCGTGCCGCCGCCGGCAAGCGTAAGCGCGACTTCGTTGAAGTTCAGTGCAGCGCCGTTATATGTGTCGCCTTCATTCAAGACCGAGCCCGCGGCGACCGTCCAGGTTTGCGTGCCGCTGAGGTACGAGTTGGCCGAACCGGTCAACGTGATATTGGCGCTGCCGCTGCTGATCGCCAAACCGGTCCAATTGATTGCGGAATCGAGCGCCACAGTGAATGTGTCGCCGGCAAAGTCGGTCGACGAGGCCCCGAAGGTCAACTGCGCGCCGGCGGGGGCGGCGGCGAGGCCCGAATCGCCCCCCGTGTTGGAAGTTGTCCAGTAGCTGTAACCTTGCCCGGGGCTGTAAGTGCCCGTCGGACTTCCAAAGCCCGAACTGGTGGTGGTGTTGACGTCGAAGTAGTAGGCCGTTCCATTCGCCGCGGCCAGGCGGGGCGCCGCAAACACGGCCGCGACCATGAGCAGCGCTTGCCAACCACAGCCGGCCCAGCCACCGCAGATCGAGGAAAACCAAGAACCGGTTGAACGACTCATTGTTGTGCTCCTACGGATTCCTCGTTGTCGCGGGCAGGTCGGCGCGCGGCATCATGCGGTGAAAAGCAAGTTGAATCGATCGAGAAAAGAGGGGTGTGCGAAATTCGCCCGTCGCTGCTCGCAACGTGCGCAGCCGGGCCATATAGAGCGCTGCGCGGCGATTCGCTGGTCGAAGGATCGACCGAATGAAGGTTGGCGATGTATATCGACTTCATGAGCGCAGTCGAACGGCCAGGGTACTGAAATCAGAGCAAACAAGCCGCCTGTGCGACATGCGAACGCGGAACCGCATTCCCCCATCCAAGCCAGCCAATCCTAACAAGCGGCCGAAAACTTGTCACGCATTTGGATCGGTTGGCAGTCGGACGTGTTCAAGGAGGTCAGGCTTTCCAGCCTGAAATTCCTCGGGTTCCTTCAGCCTAGGAAGGCTGACCTACGGCAAACGTGCTACTACCGTTTGGTTCGCCACCGACCGTTCCACGCCGGCAACCGCCGGGGTGCTAGGTTCTAGCCTCGAATCATTGCGACCCAAATTCGGAAAAATCTTCAAGCAGATATGCGAATACATTTCGGCTTTGTAGAATGCCGCCTTCAGGCAACCGGCCGATTTCGCTTTTCTTTTCCGGCCAATGCGGGGGCTGGCATGTGCCAATTCTTGGCGACTGTCATGAGCGGAGTTTGACAATGAGAACGGAAAAAGCCGCGGGCTTTACGTTGGTCGAACTGCTCGTAGTGATCACGATCATTGGCATCCTGATGTCGCTATTGCTGCCTGCCGTGCAATCGGCGCGCGAGTCGGCCCGAATCGCGCAGTGCGAGAACAACCTGCACCAGATTGGGATCGCGGCCCAGTTGCACGTGCAAACGCTCGATTATTTCCCCTGCGCGGGCTGGTTTTGGACCTGGGCCGGCGATCCCGATCAAGGCACGGGGCTGAATCAGCCGGGCGGGTTCTTCTACAACATTCTTCCCTACATCGACCAGAAAAATCTCTGGCAATTGGGGGCCGGAACCGCGCAATTAAGCTCGACGAAGAACGCCGCGATCGAGCAGGCCGCCACCACGCTATTGTCAGTGTACAACTGCTCGAGCCGCCGGCCACTCCAGCTTTGGCCCTTTGTGAACGGCACCAGTTTCGTCAACATGACGCGCCCGGCGAGTCTCGCCCGCTGCGACTACGCGGCCAACGGCGGCGATGCAGGGTTGCCGATCTACAACCCCGGGCCGCCGAACTATGCCGATGGCCAATCCTTACCATGGTGGCAGAGCTTTTTGGGGTCTAACATTCCGGCCAATTATTCGGGCATTTGCGAGCCGGCCTGCCTGATCCGGGCCAGCGCGGTTCACACGGGAATGAGCAACCTGCTTTTGGCCGGCGAGCGATACATCAATCCCGACAATTATTTCAACGGCACCGACTCGGGCGACGACCAAGGCTGGGACATGGGCTACGATCTCGACACGAATCGCTGGGCCGGCACCAGTTTCGCCCCGATGCAAGACACGCCGGGCTACGACAGCTACGAGAATTTTGGCAGCGCCCACCCGAGCGGATTTGCGGCCGTTTTCTGCGATGGCTCGGTGCACAAGCTCAGCTATGCCATCGACCCGACGACGATTGGCCACATGGCTAATCGCAACAGCACGATGGCGATCGACCCGACGAAAGTGCAGTAATTCCCCCGCGTGGGGCAAGCCGCGGCCGTTCACCGAACTACGCGCCGAAATTGTCCGCAAAATAGATCAAAAGATGCGAACGCGAATTGGGCACGGAGCCCAGCGAATGTCGAAGATTTGGCCGGCTACTTAATGGTTGGTTCAGGCACCGCATCAACGCTCAATGTCACCGCATCGACCGTCCCCATCGGGCTCGCCTACGGCCTCACAACTCGGAGCAACAACTCTCAATAGCAACGTCACGTTCAATGTCGCGGACAACATCAACGGCGGCGGCAATGCCCTGGGCACGTTGACACTCGGTTCCATCAGCGACAGCGGCGGCGGATACGGAATCACCACGGCCGGCCCCGGCACGGTAGTCCTTTCGGCGGCCGCCAATCCCTACGGCGGCGCAACCGCAATCAACTCCGGCGCCTTGCGCTTGGCCATGCCACGACAAATACGCGTTCTCTCCGAACGCGACATTCGCCGGCAGCCCCGCCGCGGTGCCCGAGCCCTCGGCAATCGTGTTGGCCGTATTCGCCGCGATCGGCCTGTTGCTCACCGTGCGTCGGCGAAGCGTTTGTTGCCGGTAGTATGCGGCGGCCCTCGACCTCAATAGCATGCGGTTTCGCCTCGTTGTCGTAGTAAAGCGACATCGCGTTGCCGATTGGCAACGCGGTATGAGGCAAATCTTTGTCGGCGGGTCCAGACCGGCTGCCCAATGTCGCGACGGAAGTCGCAATTCCGATTCGCTTTGCGCTTAGGATCTCCCGCGGCATGGCGCGCGCGGGTCTTAGCGGGCGCATTCTTTGCCTTTTCTTCTCCGCACCGCCGGCACCCCCTGCTGCTTTTCCCGGGGGCGATCGCTCGGCGACCCAGCGGTTTTGTTCTCCCGCTTCACACAATGTCGAGCTGCCATGAGCACACAAACCGATACGCAATTCGATTCGCTGGCACCATCGATTCGGTTGCACGACGGATCGCGCCGCACAGCGGAAGCAGTCGCTGCGCCGTATTTTTCGTTGGCGCGGCTACGGTTGGAGCGGAACGAGCCGATCGTCGAACCCGAGGGCAATCTGCGTGCGGGCTATCGAATTGCAAAGCGGGGGTTCGATATCGCCGGCGCGATTGTTGCGATTGTGCTGCTTTCGCCGGTGTTGGTCACGGTGTTCGTCGTGCTCTCGATTAGCACCTGGGGGCGGCCCTTGATTCGGCAAGAGCGGGTCGGATATTTGGGACGACGATTCGGCATGTACAAATTTCGCAGCATGCGCCTCGATGCCGAAAAGCTGCAGCATCTCGTCAAGAATGAACACAATTCCGGGCCGATTTTCAAGAACCGCCGCGATCCGCGGATCACGCGCATCGGCCGACTTCTCCGCCGCACGAGCATCGACGAGATGCCGCAATTGTTCAACGTGCTTTTCGGACACATGTCGCTGGTCGGCCCGCGGCCGCCGTTGGCGAAGGAAGTGGCCCACTATAAGGCGTGGCAACGCCGTCGTTTGGCCATCCCGCCGGGGCTGACGTGCCTTTGGCAGGTGAGCGGGCGGTCGGAAATCGGCTTCGACGAGTGGGTGCGGATGGATATCTGGTATTTGCGAAATCAAAACCTGGCCACCGATTTGCAGCTTCTGGTCCGCACGCCCTTGTGCGTGCTGAGCTGCCGCGGAGCGTATTGACTAGGGATTAGGGTGAGGGGTTAGGGTGAGGGGGTTAGGGTGAGGGCTGTGCGACGATGGGTTTCCCGCAACGATGCCCGGTGCGCTATAATCCAGGGGAGGCTCGTCCCGCGTCGTCCTATCCCCTCACCCTCGCCCTCACCCTCACCCTTTCCTCCGATGCCTCGTCGAAATTATCTGATCATCCTCGCGATGGCGGTTGTGTCGTTTGCCTGCTACGGAGCGGTTGACCACAATCGCTACGGCCGTTTTTTCGCGGAAGTCATCAACAAGGTCGACCGCGATTATGTGAAGCCGGTCGACAAGGAAAAGCTGTTCGATGCCGCAGTGAATGGAATGCTGGCGACGCTCGACGAGAATTCCAAGTTCTACGAACCGGAAGATGCACAATCGAAGTTGCTTTCGGTGATCGATCAACAGTTCGGCGGCGTGGGCATCGAGGTCAGCGCAGATCCGGCGACGCAGCAGATCGTCGTCCGCGGCACGATCGTCGGCTCGCCCGCTTATGCCGCCCACCTGCTGGTCGGCGATCGGATTGCAGGCATCGACGGTCAGTCCATCGCGCCGGATCCAAATCGGACAACCGGGCCATCGCTGATCGAGCAGGCGACAAAGCTGATCCGCGGCCCGATCGGCACGACCGTGCGGCTGGAGTTGATTCGCGCCGGACAGGCCAAGCCGGTCGAAGTGACGCTCGAGCGGGCCGAAATCAGGGTCGATTCGGTGCTTGGCGACAGCCGCAATGCCGACGATTCCTGGAACTTTCACCTCGCGGGCCATCCCGAGATCGGCTACGTGCGAATCCGATCGTTCGGCGATCGCACGCCCCAGGAACTGCAAACCGCGCTCACCTCGATCGGCGCCGACAAGCTGAAGGGGCTCGTGCTCGATCTGCGCGGCGATCCGGGCGGCCGGCTCGATGCGGCCATTGATGTGTGCAGCTTTTTCATCCCGTCCGGGCAAACCGTTGTCACCACGCGCGGCCGCAATGACCGAGTGCAAGAGCGAGAGATCTCGCACGGACCGGCGATCTGCACCGATGTGCCGATGGTGGTGTTGATCGATTCGATGAGCGCCAGCGCGAGCGAAATCGTTTCGGCATGCTTGCAAGACTACCATCGAGCGGTGATTTGCGGCCAGCGCTCGTTCGGCAAGGGAACCGTGCAGCGGATCATTCCGATGGGGGGCAACAACAGTGTGCTCAAGCTGACCACGGCCACGTATTGGCGGCCGAGCAACAAGAACATCCATCGCCACAAGGGCGCCAAGGATTCGGACGAATGGGGTGTGCTACCGGACAAGGGTTTCGAGGTGAAAATGACCGACAAGGAACTCGACGATTGGCTTAAAGACCGCGCTGCCCGGGATGTCGTGCATCGTTCGCAGCCGCCCGCGATCGGCGACGATCCACACGCCGAGGCAGCGGCGGCGATCGATCCGCAATTGCAGCGGGCCGTCGATTATCTCGAGCACAAACCGGCCGAGGCCGCGCCGGCCGGAACGGCCGAGACCAAGAAAAACGCGGCATGAACGCGCCAGCGCGGGCGGCGGGCATGCCTGCTGGATTGAAAATATTGCCGGCATGCTGGCGCTCTGCTAGCACCCCTGGAACTCGGCAATTCGCAAACGGCCGAATCGTCCCTAAGTGGTTGTTCCCCTTGCCGCTAGAGGCGATTGGCCGGCGCGCGAATTCGATTCTTGCAGGGCAAGCGGCGCAGTTGGCCCGCGAGTTGCTTGGAAGACATGTTATGAAACGCGAACCCATCGCCGGTTCGGCTTGTCCCAGCATCACGTCGACGGAGCCACGCCATGCTTATGCAATCTCACCGCGCACTCGTCAAAGGCAATTCGATCATGGCAAGATGCCGCCCAGCCACGGCCGCCCAACATTCGCCGCACCACAATTCCGGGCAGCGCATTGCGATCCTCCGCGATCCTTCCAGTACGCTGAGGCTGCACCAACCGATTGCCGCCTCGCGAGCAATGGAGCCGAGCATTGCCGAATCGAACGATCATTCGTCCGGAACGCTGCTACCGTGGGCTGATCCCTATATCGCGGATCTGCATCGTCGGCATGAAGGCGAATTGCGCCGCGAGCGACGTGAAAACTCGTAGCGGCACCGGTCGACGTCCAGCCTATCGACCTCCAGCGTATCGACGTCCACCGTATCGGCCTCCAGCGTATCGGCCTCCACCGGCAGACTTTGCTTCCCAGTGCCGCAACCGAATTCGCAGCCGAATTCGCGGCCGATATGGTCATTTCCAAGACTCGAGCACCGTGTTGCGCGACTCACTCTCGAGTTGGTCAAACAACGACCCTTGCACCTGAGCGCCGTTCTCGTGCGTTCCGCTTTTTGAGCCCCTCACACTGCCCTCTCCCGGAAGGCGAGGGGGTTTGTGGAGAAGTCATTTTTCGGCCGAGCCCGAGCAGGCGTTCGAAGGCTCGTTCGACGATCGTGCGAAGTTGCTCTTGAGTGAGAAATTCGAATTTCAGGTCGTTCGCCAACCGCGCCTTCATCCGCTCGTCCGGCGCGGTGCTTCGCCTCCAAAAAAAGACTGGCCGCCGCGCTAAGTCGCCTCCGCCTGATTGAAGCTCTGTTCCTGGTAGCCTGTGGCGACGGCACTGAAAATGGTTGCGGTGGCGGCCATCAAGCCGGCGTAGAACCAGTAGTAGCCCGCGCCGGTGAGGTTGGGCATGGTCCAGTGGACGAGCGAGGCGAGCAGGTTGCCGGCGGAGATTGATAAGAGATACAAGGCCATGATCACCGATTTCATTTCGCGCGGGGCCTGCGTGTATGAAAACTCCAGGCAGGTGATCGAGACCAGAATCTCGGCCGCGGTAAGCAGTGCATAGGCCAGGATTTGCCAGCCGACGCTCGGCGTTTGGCCCGCGGCGAGCCAGGCTTCGATCTTCGCCGGAACGATGAAGGTCAGGCTCATCAAGAACAGGCCGATCGCGATCTTGCGCAGCGGCGTGACTCGGAACACCAGGCCCGCGGCCGGGTAGACGATGTACGAAAATAGCGGGATGAACACCAGGATCAATACGCCGTTGACGGCCTGGATCTGCGATGGTTCCCAAGTGTGGCCGAGCCAGTGCAGGTTCAGCTTCTCCGCCTGCAGCACCCATTCCGAATTGGCCTGCTGATAAAGGGCGTAAAAGACGGCCACGAACAGATAGATCACCAGCAGCCGAAGAATCGCCCGTAGGCCGACGCCGCTGAACGCTTCGCGGACGAATCGCAGTCCGCCCGGCGGCACGTGCACGAACTTGTATCGCCCGAGCCAAAAGAAAATCGTCGCCAACAGCATCAACAGCCCGGGCACGGCGAACGCTACGTGCGGCCCGAAACGCCTGAGCAGCACGGGCGTCAACAATTGCGAAACGAATGCGCCCAGATTGATCGAGAAATAGAACCAGCCGTACACCTTCGCGAGCAGATGCTGATTCTGTCGGCCGAACTGATCGCCGACGTGGGCCGACACGCAGGGCTTGATTCCGCCCGCGCCGAATGCGATCAGTCCCAGTCCGAGAACAAGGCCGAGCCGGGTGTCGTCGAGGGCCAGGGCAAGGTGGCCGAGACAGTAGATGAACGAGAAGCTGAGAATCGTGCGATATTTTCCCAGCAAGCTATCGGAGAGAATTGCGCCGAGGACGGGGAAAAAATACACAGCAGCCGCGAAGTTGTGGAAGCAGATCGTGGCGTCGTGGTCCGACATCGGGGCCGGCTGGCCGCCGCGGCCCATCAGATAGTGGGTGAGAAAGACGGTGAGGATCGCGCTCATGCCATAGAAGCTAAACCGCTCGGCCGCTTCGTTGGCGACGATGTAGGGAATGCCGCCCGGCATATTCGGCGAGGGGAGCGGCTTCGACAGATAGCGATCGGGTTGCGTCATGCGACAGGTGAAAAAGGGGGGTGGGCGAGGCTCTCTCCTAAAACACCGACGCGCCGCGGAAGTCGGGCGGGGCCTGCATCGTCGGTCAAACTTCATCGCCAACGCTTCGGGCCAGTGTGCCGAGCGGCGAGTTCTCGAGATAAAGCCGAGAATCGCCAGCCGGGATGATACGCCGCGGGCCGGACGTGGGAAGGGGCCGGCTCAATCGAAAATCGCTCGCCCACGACACATGGGTTGATACCGCGGAATTCGCGATGACCGTTCGTGCTGGCAAAGGAAGTGCGGTTGTAGCGATTTTCTCGACTCTGACGGTTCGCCGGGCCGATAAGCCCTATGGGTCGAAAGCGGAGATTTCTCGCCAGCGCAGAACCAGCAACGCAGCAGGCACACTCCGTGTCGTGGCGCGGACGGCACACGGAGTGTGCCTGCTACGTTGGCGCCGCCGCGATTGGTGGCCGCGTGGCAAAGAGATAGAAACCGGCTGATTTTTCAGGGGGGAGACTCGGATGAGAAAGTATTATCTGGCATTGTTTGCCGCAGTGGCGCTGGTTGGTTGGATGGATGCCACCAGCCGCGCCGATTGCGGTTGCGGCGCTGGTCCGTCTTGCGGAAGCGAAGGGGGAGGCTGCGGCGATCCCTCGTGCGTCGAGCCCTATTGCTGCGACCACGTCTGCAATTCCGGCTGGATTTGCGGCGGCGGATGCTCCTCGTGCGGCTCACGCCCGTGCTGCGGGCTGTTTCCGTTGTTTCCATGCCGTAACGAGTGCGAATGGCGGCGCTACCGGCCCTGCGATTCGTGCGGCTGTGGCGATTCCTGCGGCGGTGGCGGGTCGTGTGGTTGCCATGAATCTTGCGGTTGCGCGAAATCGTCTGGCTGCGAAAAGTCTTGCGGTTGCGAATCGTGTGGATGTGAGAAACCGTGCGGCTGCGAATCATGCGGGCGGCGCGCGTCATGCGGTTGCGAATCGTGCGGCTGCCATGAGTCTTGCGGTTGCGATGATGGCGGCTGCCGCCCGTGTGGATTGTTTCCGTGCCTTTTCCCCTGGATCCGCAGCGAACGGTGCAAGGGGGGCGGCGAGCGCTATGGGGAATGTGGCCAATGCGGTTGCGGCGAACTGTACCTTGGCGATTGGCGAAGCCAGCCGCCGCGCTGCGAACCGTGCAACTGCTGCGGCGGTTGGGTGGGACCCGGCGAACCGATCCCGTCCTATCAAATGCCGCCGCGAGCCGGCTCGGGCTACGGCTACGGCCAAATCGTGCCCGGCCCGAATGGCTCGGCGCCGACGACGCCGAACGATTCGATGCCGAACGCCGCTCCGCCGCTAGCGCCCCCGACCACTCCGCCGCCGACGACCCTGCCGCCGTCGTATCCGCCGCGCACGTCGCAACGCCCGCATTGGAGCAACTACTAGCAAGCGCGCGGCATGCGGTGCGTGATTTAAAAACACCGAAGTGATGGGAGCGATTGGACGGCCCCGGCTCGCGGCAGCGAGTTGGGGTCGTGGTGTTTTGTAGCGGCGAGGGGCGAGGGACTAGGGACTAGGGACGAGGGGCGAGGGGCGAGCAAGGGGGAACGCCTTTGTTGGTGGCGCTTCTGGGCGAGCCAACCGCCGCACGCTAAACTGGCAATCGCAAGTAAGCCCGCCACCTGCACCAGGGCACCAGCCCCGAGCCACATTCTCTCGCCCCTCGCCCCTCGCCCCTTCCCATGCGCGGCATCGACGCTTTTCTCGAAATGCTCGCCGCCGCCGGCGTTCGCCACATTTTCGGCAATCCGGGCACGACCGAGTTGCCGCTTTGCGATGCCATGCTGGCGGATGGCCGGCTGCAATACATTCTCGGGCTGCAAGAAGTGCCCGTAATGGCCATGGCCGACGGCTATGCGATGGCTTCTGGCAAGCTGGGCGTGGTAAATGTGCATATTTGCGCCGGCTTGGGCAATGCGATGGGGATGCTCTACAACTCGTTTCGCTCCGGCACGCCGCTCTTGCTCACCGCCGGCCAGCAAGATCGCCGCTTGCGATTCGAAGAACCGATTCTGTGGGGCGACATGTTGGGCGTCGTGCGGCCGTGGACGAAATGGGCCGTGGAGGTCGAGCGCGTCGAAGATATTCCCTCGGCCATGCGGCGGGCGATGCAAACCGCGCTCATGCCGCCGACCGGCCCCGTGTTCCTGTCGATCCCGCTCGACTTGCAAACCGCGTCGGCCGAATTCGACACGACGCTATCCAATCCGCCCGATCCCCAAATTATTCCGGCTGCGGCGGCGATCGAGCGAGCAGTCGACGTGTTGCTTGCGGCCAAGCGGCCGGGAATTCTGGTCGGCAGCCGCGTAGTGGAGCGCGGGGCGGTGCAGGAATTGGCGACCGTGGCCGAGCGCCTCGGAGCGGCGGTGCTTTCGGAACCAGGAACGACGCACGGCCGGCTCAGCTTTCCCTCCGACCATCCGCTCTATGCCCAGGGCCTGCCGCTTTGGTCGCCCGAGATACGCCAGCGGCTCGCGGAGTTCGACACGCTGTTGGTCGTCGGCATGGACTTGTTTCGCCCATATCTTTATCACGAGCCGGCCCGCGCGATGCCCGAGCACATTCGCCTCGTGCATCTGGATGAAGATCAATATCAACTCGGGAAGAACTATCCGCTGGCCGCGGCGATTTGGGGCAGCACCAAAGGCGGCCTGGCGGCGCTCGACGCCGAATTGTCGCGCCGCATGACCGCCGAGCAAACCGCTGCCGCCCGAGGCCGGGCCGAATCGCTCGCGGCAGCGCAGCGGCGGGTCCGCGAATCGTTGCGCCGCGAGGCCGATGCGCAGCGGCGATTGCGCCCGATGACGCCGCTGGCGGCAATGGCGGCTGTCGCCGGCGTACTGCCGAAGAACGTCGCGGTCGTCGAAGAAGCAGTCACCACCACCAACACCACGCTCGAACGCTTGGGCGCGATCGCCGATCCCTCGGGCTATTTCGGCCATCGCGGCTGGGCGCTGGGCTGGGGATTGGGCTGCTCGATCGGCGTGCGGTTGGCGTGGCCCGATCGGCCAGTACTGGCCCTACTCGGCGACGGTGCGTCCCTCTACGGAATTCAAGGGCTGTGGACGGCCGCCCGCTATCGCATTCCAGTGACCTTCGTGATTTTCAACAATGCCCAGTACCAGATTCTGAAGATCGGCTCGCGAATGATGAACCTGCCGGAGGCCGGCGCGAGCCGGTTTTTGGGCATGGACATCACGGATCCCGAGGTCGATTTTCTGGGATTGGCCCGATCGCTGAGCATCGCGGCCGAACGAGTGACCGAGCCGGAGGAATTGGCCGAGCGTGTGGCAACCTCGCTGGCCGGCGATCGACCGCAATTGATCGAAGTGCCAATTGCCCGCGACGTGCAGGAGCGATTAACGTATGGGTGAGCGGATGGTTGTGAGGCAAAAGAGGACTGCCGGGGCGCCACCGCTGGATTGCCCGGACAAGCCGGCAGTGGCATGCTTCATGCGCGGCGTCGCGCCGCTGTGCCGCTCAAATCATTGACCGGCCAAAGTGGGCCAGCGTACAATCCGCGAATTCTTGTAGAGGCGGCCGGAGCGCGGACTGCGACGTTTGCAGGTTGCGACGTTCGCACTGCCGCGAAAGCGTTCTAGCCCGTTGCCGCGATGCGTCGTCGAGGCGCCGTTTCTGTTGATCGTTCCTACGTTTTGTCATTGGGAATCTTCCATGAATTGCCGCGCGTGTCGCGCCTGTTTGGCGATCGTCGGGCTGACATCAATTCTTGCGAGCGGATGCGAGCGGCGATCGAATGCCGATGCCCAGTCGGTTCGGCAGGTCGTGCGATTTGCTCCGGCGCAAACTCGCAAGGTCACCGACTACGCTTTCTATAATGGGCGGACGGCCGCGGTCGAGTCGGTCAACATCAAGGCGCGTGTCGACGGGTATCTCAATTCGGTCGATTTCGTCTCGGGCACGGAAGTGACGAAGGGAAAGCAACTCTTCAAGATCGATCCCCGGCCATACCAGGCAGCTTACGACGAGGTCGAGGGGCAAGTGCAGCTGGCCCAAGCCCGGCTCGGCCTGGCCGACGCCGATTTGAAGCGGGCAAACGAGCTTTTCAAAACGCCCGGCGCGATCAGCCAGCAAGACATCGACACGCGTGTCGCCGCTCAAAAGGAAGCCGTGGCCGCGGTCGCCGCTTCGAAAGCGAATGCCGAATCGGCAAAGCTGAATCTCGAATTCACGAGCATCGCTTCGCCGATCGACGGCGTGGTCGATCGCAATCGGATCACGGTCGGGAATCTCGTGACCAAGGATTCGACGTTGCTGACGACGGTTGTGTCGCAAACGCCGATGTACGTTTATTTCGACGTCGATGAATACACGATGCTTCGCGTCGAAAAGCTAATTCAGGAGGGCAAAGTTCCGTCGCACGAAAGGGGGAAAGCGGTGCCGGTGGAAATGGGCCTTTCCGACCAAGGCGACGAATATCCGATTTCCGGAAACATCGACTTCGTCAGCAATCAACTCGATTCGGGCACCGGCACGATCGCTGTCCGCGCGGTGTTCGACAATCCGAAGTTGACTTCCGCCGATGCTGCCGCCGATTCGACCGGAAGCCATCGTCTGATGCGGCCCGGCTTGTTCGTGCGAATCCGGCTTCCGCTCGGACCGCCGTACACGGCATTGGTCGTTCCGCAAGCGGCCGTCGGCACCGATCAGGGGCTGAAATATCTACTCGTGGTGAACGACAAAGGCGCGGTCGAATATCGCCCGGTGATTCAAGGCGCCGAGCAGGCCGACGGATGGCAGGTGGTCGTTCCCAAAAAGATGGTGCAAACGAACGAGGGCTTGCGGCCCCTCGAAGCCGGCGAGACCACGAGCGAGCCTACGGTCGATAGCCTGCGAGCCGACGATCGGGTCGTGGTCGGCGGACTGCAGCAAGTGCGGCCGGGCATGATCGTCAACGCGAAACCGATTCCGCCCGGCGAGCCGATGGCGATGCCGGCCACGGCGGGCCCGGGCCCGTCGCCCGCCGACCTGTCGCCGCCCGTTCCCACCAAAACCGAGAAACAGCACTAGGCGTTTTTCCCCGAACCCTATCCCCTCACCCTCGCCCCCACCCTTTCCCCGTGTTCTCACGCTTCTTCATCGAACGGCCGATCTTCGCCTGGGTGGTGTCGATCGTCATCGTCTTGGTCGGCGGAGTGGCGGCGTTTCGATTGCCGATCGCGCAGTATCCCGATATCACGCCACCGACCGTGCAGGTGTCGGCGATCTATCCCGGCGCGAATGCGCAAGTCGTCGCCGACAGCGTGGCCGCGCCGATCGAGCAGCAAGTCAACGGCGTCGAGCGGATGATGTATATGTCGTCGCAATGCACCAACGACGGCGCGTATTCGCTGACGATCACGTTCGAGCTTGGCACCGATCTCAATATGGCGCAGGTGTTGGTGCAAAACCGCGTGGCGCTTGCCATGCCGCAATTGCCGTCGCAGGTGCAGGTGCAAGGAGTCACGACGAAAAAGAAATCGCCAAGCATTCTCTTGGCGGTAAACCTGATATCGCCACACCACTCGCTCGACGATCTTTACCTTTCGAACTACGCCACGATCCAGATCAAAGACGAATTGCTGCGGCTTCCCGGCGTCGGCGATTTGAGCTATTTGGGCCAGCGCGATTACAGCATGCGAGTGTGGCTCGATCCACAAAGGATGGCCTCGCGCAATCTGACCGCCAGCGAGGTCGTGCGCGCGGTGCAAAACCAAAACGTGCAAGTGGCTGCCGGGCAGATCGGCCGCGAACCGATGCTTCCCGGCCAGCAATTTCAGTTCACGATGAGCACGCTGGGCCGATTGCTGGATCGCTCGCAGTTCGAAAACATCATCATCAAAACCGGCGCTGCCGACGCGACACAAGGCGACACATCCAGCCAAGTGGTTCGGCTCCGCGACGTGGCCCGCGTCGAGCTCGGAGCGCAGCAATACGATCAAATATGCCGGCTCGACGGGCAGCCGTCGGTCGGATTGGCGGTGTTCCAATTGCCCGGCTCGAACGCGCTCGCCGTGGCCAATGCGGTCAAAGCCACGATGGAAACGCTCAAAAAGCGGTTTCCCAAAGACCTCGACTACCGCATCGTTTACGACACAACGCCGTTCATTGACCAATCGATCCACGAAGTGTTCAAGACGCTCGGCGAAGCGATCTTGTTGGTGGCGATCGTGGTGCTGTTCTTCCTGCAAGATTGGAAGGCGATGATTTTGCCGATGATCGACGTGCCCGTCTCGCTGGTGGGCACATTTGCCATCATGGCCATTCTGGGATTCAGCCTGAACAATCTTACGCTGTTCGGCATGGTGCTAGCGATCGGCATCGTGGTCGATGATGCCATTGTCGTGCTGGAAAATGTCGAGCGGCAACTGTCGTTCGGGCTCGACCCAAAAACTGCCACGATCAGGGCCATGGACGAAATCACCGGCCCGATCATCGCCATCACGCTGGTGCTCTGTGCGGTGTTTTTGCCGAGCGTGTTCATGCCGGGCGTGACGGGACAGTTCTTCCGGCAGTTTGCACTGGTGATTTCCTCCGCGATGGTTATCTCGGCGATCAATGCCCTCACGCTAACGCCGTCTCGCGCCGTGGCCATCTTCTCGTCCGAAGAACTCGACGAGCACGGCCATCCGCGGCGCGAGGCGCTTCCCTGGTGGATTTTCGCGATCCTTGGCGGGCTGATCTCGGCGAAGCTACTGCACGATCCGATGATGGGCTGGCTGGGGATTTCGATGGGGCATGACTCGCACGGGGCGGCGGCGTCCCGCGGCATGTCGGAATTGCTCTCGTGGCTAGTTTTCGCAGCCGCCGCGCTGCCGGGACTCATCGCCGGCGGCGTGCTTGGAAAGATCGTGATCCGGCCGGTCAACAAAGCGCTGGCGCGGCTGTTCGGCGCATTCAATCGCCTGTTCGACCGATTGACGGTTTTCTATGGCCAAACGATCGCCCGGCTGTTGCGTGTGTCGGCGATCGTGATGCTGGTGTACGTCGGCTTGCTCTTCCTGACCGGCTGGTCGATGAACCGAGCGCCGAAGGGATTCATTCCGACGCAAGATCAGGGCTACTTGCTCGTGAATGTCCAATTGCCCGACTCGGCTTCGGTGCAGCGAACGAAACAGGTGATGGCGCAAATCGATCGGATCGCGCTCGGCAGCGCCGACGGCAAGGATCGCACGCCCGGCGTGATCCACACGCTGTCGATTGCCGGGCAGTCGTTCTTGCTCAATGCCAATGGATCCAATTTCGGTTCGTGCTTTGTCATCCTCGACGATTTTTCCAAGCGCCACACGGCGGCGGAATACGACGAAGCGGTCGCCCAAACGCTCCGCAAGCGATTCGCCGCCGAGATCGACGGGGCGCAGATTCAAGTGTTTCGCGCTCCGCCGATTCAAGGCCTCGGCACGGCGGGCGGCTTTAAGGTGCAAGTCGAGCAGCGCGGCTATTCCGATTTGCCGGCACTGCAGCAGCAATGCGAACAATTGGTGGCCGATGCCGGCAGCGACCGTCGGCTCGTCGGGTTATTCAGCATGTTCCGAGCCGGCACGCCGCAGATTTTCCTCGATATCGATCGCAGCAAATGCCAATTGCTCGGCGTCAATGTCAACGAAGTGTTCAACACGCTCGAAGTGTACATGGGGGGCTATTTCATCAATTTGTTCAATGCGTTCGGCCGCACCTGGCAAGTGAACATGATGGCCGAATCGCGGTTCCGCAATCGCGCCTCCGATTTGCAGCAACTGCAGGTCCGCAACGCGGCCGGCCAGATGGTTCCGCTGGGAACGCTGGTGAAATCGGAAAGCGTCGGCGGGCCCGTGATGGTTATCCGCTACAACATGTATCCCTCGGCCCCCGTGGTCGGCAATCCCGCGCCGGGCACCAGTTCCGGCGACGTGGTGCGGATCATCGAAAACAAAGGCGATCAAGCCGGCATCGTATCGGAGTGGACCGAGATCATGTATTTACAGTTGCAAGAAGGGAGTGGGGCAATTGTCGTGTTCCTCGTCGGCTCGGCACTGGTGTTTTTCGTGTTGGCCGCGAAATACGAAAGCTGGAAATTGCCGATGGCGGTGATTCTCGTCGTGCCGATGTGTTTGCTTTGCTCGGTCGAGGGAATGATGCTGGTCGCGCTGCCGGTCGATATTTTCGTGCAGATCGGCTTTCTGGTGTTGGTGGGTCTGGCGGCGAAGAATGCGATTTTGATCGTTGAATTCGCCGCACAGATGGCGGCCGAGGGGAAGCCCGTGTTCGAAGCCACCGTCGAGGCGGCCCGATTGCGGCTCCGGCCGATCGTAATGACCTCGCTGGCATTTATCCTAGGCGTGGTGCCGCTGATGATCGGCGAAGGGGCCGGAGCCGAAATGCGCCGCTCGCTGGGCACGGCTGTTTTCGCGGGCATGATCGGCGTTACCGGCTTCGGGATCATTCTCACGCCGATTTTTTTCTACGTGATCCTCCGCCGCAGCCCACCCAAGCCGGCCGCTGCCGATCACACGAAACCGGCCGGGAAATAGCACGACGAAGCCGTGCTCGACAACACTTGCTCCGCGCTTTGGATACCGTAAACTCAACGAATATGGCAGCGTAAGTTTGACCGGCCGGCCCGCGCCGAGCATCGCTTGTGGTTTCGCGCGTCGGCCATTCATAAATCGCTCACCACTCGAACCACCATGCACCACAGAATACACCGAACATCCCTTTTTGCCGCAATGCTCGCTGTCGCGGCGGCGACCGTGTTGGTAGCCGGCGCCGGCTGCCAGGCCGGTTCTTCGGCGCCGGCGAGCACGGCCCCGGGAGCAAACGCGATGACGATATCGATCACCAGTAGCGCGTTCAAAGCTGGCGAACCGATTCCCGCGCAGTATACTGCCGACGGCAAGGATATTTCACCGCCGCTGGCATGGACCGGCGCGCCGCGGGCGACGAAGGAATTCGTCCTAATCTGTGACGATCCCGACGCTCCGTCGGCCCAGCCGTGGGTCCATTGGGTGATGTATAAAATTCCGGCCGACACGAAATCACTCGCCGAGGCGATTCCCCGCGAGACGAATCCACCATCGCCGGCCGGCGCGGTGCAAGGAATCAATTCGTTCGGCAAAGGCAAACTCGGCTATCTCGGACCCTCGCCGCCGAAGGGAAAGCCACACCACTACCATTTCCATCTCTACGCCCTCGACACGACGCTCCCGGCAACGCCCGGCCTCGACAAGGAAAAAGTGCTCGCCGCGATGAAGGGTCACATGATTGGCGAAGGCGAATTGATTGGCACCTACCAACGTTGACGCATTGGTTGTGGCGGAGCGATCCGCCGGGGCTCCCTCGCTAACGCTTCGGGCCAGTATGACCGACACCAGCCCGAAGCGTTAGCGAGGGGCGGCCCCGCGAGGCAGAGTGAATCCGCTACGACCGCCATTAAACACCAGAGAACCCGACACCATGCCGAGCCATCGCCAAACCATTTGCGTTCGCCGCCGAATGTTGCTTGCCGCGACCATTGCCGTCGGATCTTGTATCCAACTCGCGGCCGCCGCCGATCAGCCAGCCACCATTGGCGCGCACACGAATTGGGTCACGGCCGTGGCGTTCTCGCCGACCGACGGCACGTTGGTCAGTGTCGGCGGGCAGAGCCTTTTGTATCGGCCCGGTGAAGTGCTGCTGTGGAACCCGAGCGATGGAAAATTGAAAGCGTCGCTCGACGGATCGGCCACGACGGTCTGGTCGGTGGCAGTTTCACCGGATGGCAAAATGCTCGCCACCGGCGGCTACGACGGAGTCGTCAAGCTCTGGGAAATGCCCTCGGGCAAACCGCTCCGCGATTTGAAAAAACACAAGCATTGGGTCCGCGCGCTGGCCTTTACGCCCGACAGCAAGTTTCTCGTCTCGGGGAGCGAAGACACGACGGTGATCGTGTGGGAAGCTGGCTCTGGCAAGGATGTGAAAACAATCGAGGCCCATGCGGGGCCGGTCTATGGCGTGGCCGTTTCGCCGGACGGCAAGACGATTGCCACCGCCGGCGGCGACAACTTGGCCAAGCTCTGGGATTTCGACAAGGGCACGATGCGGGCGAAGCTCGAAGGGCACCAGGATGCGGTGTGGACCGTGGCCTATCGCAAGGATGGCTCGCTGCTGGCGACGGCCGGGGCGGATCATGTCGTGAAGCTGTGGTCGCCCGACGGCAAATCGCAGGGCGAGTTGACGGGGCACAAGGATTGGATCCTCTCGGCCGCGTTTTCGCCCACCGACGGCAACGTGCTCGCCACCGGCAGCCACGATCGCACGGCCAAGCTGTGGGACATCGGCGCTAAGAAAGAATCGCAATCGATTCCGTTGAAAGGAGCGGCCTGGGGCGTCGCCATTTCACCGGACGGCAAGCTGCTGGCGATCGGCAGCCATGGCGATTCGCTGACGGTGTGGGATATCGCGGCCAAGAAGAGCCGCTTCGCAGCGCCGGCGACCGCGGCTAACAAATAATTTTTGCGCCGGCGAGCGAAGCAATCCGACGATCGCAAGTCCGCGGGCCCAAGCCCGGGGAAGGCCTGGAGAGCCGCCACGACTGGCGAATGCTTTCCTTGGCCTTCCCTGGGCTTCGCGAAGTGCATTCGAAGATCGACCTACCGCCGTCAGGCCGCGGTGAGCAATTTCCGCGGCGCACGGTCACGGCGGCCCGGCTGTTCGCACTGCTTTCGCGTTCCGGATTCCGCCCAGGCTTCCGCTTCGACCGTGAGCCGGTTCAGCAGCCGTTCCACTTTTCCGCGATAAAGCTCGATGCCAGCGCGATCCAGATTCGGCGGAATCGCGATTGTCGGGCTGGTAACGGCTCGAATTCGGGAGCCCAGCCGTGGCACGGCGAAGCGATCCCACGAACCCGCCCGCCACGGCCGATCGTAGCCGAAGCCCATCAGCACCAGCGGCAGCCCCAGCTTCGACGCCAGAAAAATGCAACCGGGAGCGAGCGTGCGCCGCGGGCCGCGTGGGCCGTCGGGCGTAATGGCCAGATTGAGTTCGTTGCAATCGCAAAGCAATTCGCGCAGCGCCACCGCGCCCCCTTTATACGTCGAGCCGCGCACGCAATCGAAACCCATGTGGTAGGCGATGCGGGCCAAGATTTCGGCGTCGCGATGCCGGCTCAAGAGCATTGCCAGATTGCAATTTCCGCGCAGATAGAGCGGGGCGAGAATGTATTCGTGCCAGAAGATATAAATCTTTTGGCCCTCGCATGCCGGATTCACCGGGTCGACGGCCGGATCGTACAACGCCGCCTTGTATTCCATCGTGCCCATCCAACGCCGCACCGCGGCGGAGGCGAGAAGGCCGGCGAAGTTCGTAAATAGGGGCATGGGCGAGGGGCGACGGGCGAGGGGCGAGTGAAGCGGCCGATACCGCTACGCGATTTTTTCGGGTTCGTTCAAGTCACTCAAAAAAAACTTCCACATCTGGGTTACTCGCCCCTCGCCCCTCGCCCCTCGCCCCTCACGTCGTTCCAATCGCCGTTAAATACTTCCACGGCGGGGCCAGTCATGTAGACGTGTTGGTCGCTCGAGCGCCATTCGAGTTCCAAATCGCCGCCGGGCAGATGGGCCAGGATACGACGATCGGTGCGGCCCGTGAGCACTCCCGCCACACACACCGCGCAAGCCCCGGTGCCGCAGGCCAACGTGATCCCGCTGCCGCGCTCCCACGTTCGCATCGTCACTTCCTGCCGGCCATCGACCTGCACGAAATGCACGTTGATTCGCTTGGGAAAAAACACGTAGCGTTCCAACAGCGGCCCATAACACTCGAGCGTCACGCGAGCCACGTCCGGATCATAAATCACCAAGTGCGGATTACCCATCGACACACCCGTAATGTGCAGCCTTCCACCGAAGGGCTCAAAGATATCCGGTTGTGCGAGCGCAGCTGCAGCGCCAGATCCGGGAGGCAAAATTTTGGCTGCTTCTACGGCCGCCATTTTGAAAAGCTCGGCCAATGGAAAATCAACGACCTGCGCCGTCGGCGGAACGCCGGGCAGCGCCATCGGAATCTTGGCCATTTCCAAGATCGGCGCGCCCATGTCTACCCGCACGCGGTCAACCCGATCATTCTCGATCTCCAAATCGAGCGTGAGCACGCCGTTGCCGGTTTCGATTTTCAACTGCGGCTTGCGGGCAATGCCGTGGTCGTAGATATATTTCGCCACGCAGCGAATCCCATTGCCGCACATCTCCGATTCCGAGCCGTCGGCGTTGAACATCCGCATCCGGGCATCGGCCATTTCGGAGGGGCAAATCAAGATCAGCCCGTCGCCGCCGACGCCAAAATGCCGGTCCGCGATCCGCCGGGCCAAGTCGGCCGGATCGTCCGGAATCGGTTCGGCAAAGCAATCGACGTAAACATAGTCGTTGCCTGCCCCGTGCATTTTGGTAAATCGCATGCGAAAATTCCCGTCATCGAATCAACCTGTGGCCGAGAGATTTTACGGAAAGCAGCGAATCGCGGCAAACCCGGTTTCAGGGCGGAAGGTGACTCACGCGGAGTCGCGTCGGGACGGAGAGCCGGGAGCCGGCCGGAATCTGAAATTCGTACCCTCCGCTCCCTCCTTGGCTCCGCGTGAGAAGCTGCCAAGCTTATACTACTTGCATGTCGCAGGCAGAGCCGATGATCGACGATTCCGGCGGTCCCGCAGCGGCCTCTGCCGCCGCTCCGCCGCCGCGCGCGCTGCACACGCCGGTGCAGTTTCTCAAAGGAGTCGGTCCGGCTCGGGCGGAACTGCTCAACCGGCTCGATTTGAACACCATTGCCGACACGCTGTTCTATTTCCCGCGCGATTATCAAGACCTGACCGATCTGCGCAGCATCGCCGATTTGGAAGAAGACAAACTGATTTCCGTTCGCGGCATTATCGAAGAATCCGAACTGCGAAACACTGGGCCCGGCCGCTCGCTTCTGGGAGTGTTGGTGCGAGACGAGCGGCGGCTATATCTGCGGGCCCTATGGTTCAACCAGCCATACATGCTCGAAAAATTCTCGCGCGGCCAGGAATTGCTTCTGACGGGCAAGGCGGTGCTGCATGGCGGGCGATGGGAGATGGTCCACCCCCGTGTGCAATGGCTCGATCCCGACGAACCGCCGCCGGCGGGCCAAATGCTGCCGATTTATCCGCTCACCGAAGGGCTGACGCAAGGCAATCTGCGAAATATCGTGCGCGGCGCGATCGAATCTCACGTCGAGCAGTTGGACGAAGTGTTTACCGCGGAGTTTCTCGCCCACAAGCAGCTTTGGGCGCTACGGCAAGCGCTGCCGGCGATCCATTTCCCGGCCAATCCGGCCGAACTGGCTCACGCCCGGCGGCGGTTTCGCTATCAAGAACTCTTTATCCTGCAACTGGCGCTGGCTGTGAAACGCCAAACGCAACAGAGCCAGGCCGCGGCCAGCCGACTCGAAGTCGATGCTCGGATCGATGCCCGCATCCGCCGGCTGTTTCCCTTCGAGTTGACCGCGGGGCAGCAGGATGTAATCCGCCAGATCGCGGCCGACATGGCTCGCCCGACGCCGATGAACCGGCTTTTGCAGGGCGATGTCGGCAGCGGCAAAACCATCGTGGCTGTGTATGCAATGTTGCTCGCGGTGGCACACGGCCATCAAGCGGCTCTGATGGCGCCCACGGAAGTTCTCGCCCGGCAACATGCCCGCACGCTCGGCCGGCTATTGGCCACCAGCCGCGTGCGGATCGGCGTGCTCACGGGGGGCGTCGGCGGCAAGGATCGCGAATCGCTGCTGGCTCGAATCACGGCCGGCGAGATTGATATCGTCGTCGGCACGCAGGCCATCGTCCGCAGCGAAGTGGAATTCGCGCGGCTGGGGCTGGTGGTGATCGACGAACAGCATAAATTCGGCGTTCGCCAGCGGGCCTTGCTGAAGCGGGCCGGCGGCGATCCGCATTGCCTCATCATGACCGCGACGCCCATTCCGCGCACCCTGACGATGACGCTGTACGGCGATCTGGATGTCTCGACGCTCTCCGATCGTCCGCCGGGCCGGCAGAGCATCCACACCTATCTCGCCGCCGCAGCCGATCGGCCGAAATGGTGGGATTTCTTTCGCCGCAAGATTCGCGAGGGACGACAGGGATACGTCATCGTTCCGCTGGTCGAGGAATCAGAAAACGTCGCCACGGCCAACTTGGAAGCGACATTCGAGGAACTCACCCAAGATCAACTCGCCGAATTCCGGCTCGGATTGATTCATGGCCGAATGTCGGCCGAGGAAAAGGACGCCGCGATGCAGGCCTTCGCCGAGGGGCGGACGCAAGTGCTCGTGGCGACGACGGTGGTCGAGGTGGGCGTCGATGTGCCGAATGCGACGCTGATGACGATCGCCGGCGCCGAGCGATTCGGGCTGGCTCAATTGCACCAACTTCGCGGCCGCATCACGCGCGGCGCACACCCGGGCTATTGTTGCGTGCTCACCGACGCGAAATCCGACGAAGTGGTCGACCGGCTGATGCGATTCGTTGAAACGACCGACGGATTTCGCCTGTCCGAGCTCGATTTGGAGTTGCGAGGCCCCGGCGACATGCTCGGCACGCGGCAACACGGCCTGCCGCCATTTCGGGCCGCCGATCTGCTGCGCGATGCGGGCCTGCTGACCGAAGCCCGCGCCGACGCGGCCCAAATGGTCGCTGCCGACCCCGGCCTGCGATCGCCCGAGCACGCAAAACTCCGCCGCATGGTGCTCGCCCGCTACGGCCAAGCGCTCGACCTCGGCGATGTGGGATAAGTTTCTGTATCAAACTTCACTGACCGGCACACTAACCCGAAGCGTTAGCGAGGTCGCGCCCGAGGACCGGTCATGCTCGCTTAGAGCGCGAGCCAATGTGTACGCGGAATGGCCCTCATTGAGCGGTATGAAGCCGTCGTTGCGGGGCTCCCTCGCTAACGCTTCGGGCTAGTATTGTTTTCGCGCGGAGGCGCGGAGTGAATTTTGGATTGGCTCGGTCATTGTTTGCTGGGGGAGTCGCCGGGGACCGTGAACGCGTCGAGATCGTAGATTGCGATGAATTTCGCCAGCGCGGGAGCCGGATGGCGGCGCTGGGCATCGAGAATCAATGCGTTGCGGAATCGGCCCAGATCAAGATACGCCTGGTAGTCGGCCGGGATGGAAACGCCAAGCTGCCCGAAATCGCTCCGGCCGGCGAAGAACGCCCGGGCGTTTTTGGACCGGTAAATCTGCTGCGTCCAACTCGGATCGGAAACGGCCATCTTGGAAAGCTTTTCGAGCGTCGCGCGCTGCTGCGGGAAGAGCTTTGCGAGCTGTTCGATTCGGAAAATCCGACGCGGGAAGTGCGCGTCGCGGCCAGCCAGTACCTGATTCACTACGTGCTCATCGATGCGATCCGGCGCTTCCACGCTTCGTTTCCGACAATTCGGATTCGCCTGGAAACGCGCACCGAGCACGAAATTGAGCACGCATTGCAGAACGACGCCGAATTGGACGTCGGCATCGCCGCTCCGCTCGAGCCGTCGCCGGATCTGGAATACCGCCATCTCTTCTCGCTGGATTGGAGCCTTTTGACGCCGCCGAGCCATCCGCTGCTCAAGCGACGTCGCTTGACCTTGGGCGATCTGGTGAACGAGCCGCTGATTTTGTTCGAGCGAGGCTCGACGGGCCGGCAACACATCGTGGATGCGTTTCGCCGCGAGGGTTTGTCGCCGCGCGTCGAAATGGAAACGACCACCACGCAAGTGATCGTGCAGATGGTCGAGGCGGGGTTGGGAGTTTCGATTGTGCCGCTGTTGGCCAGCGGCATCGTTACGCGATCGCGGCGAGTCGGAGTGCGCAGCCTCGCAGCGCGCATCCGCCCGATCGATTCCGGAATCTTGGTGCGTCGCGGCGACCCGCCGTCGACGGCCGCGAGTGAATTCATCGAATTCATCGCGAAGCGCTGTGCGAAGTGATCCGGTTTTCGGGGCGGTTTGCGTTCCGTCTAAAATTGATCCGCGCCGGTCAGCTTTTCTTCGACTTTGTCTGCCTGCCAGGCGATGGCCGTTAGCATTTGCGAAATGGCCGGGCCCGTAAGCGTGTCGGCCAGCGCGCTGCCTTGAAGGACAACCATTTCGCGGTCGCCGATTTTGTTGAATGCAAACGCACCGTGAACCAGCTTCATGTTGTATCGCAACAGGGCGGCGGCATTCTGGTCCGTGGCCGGGCCGCACGTGGAGCGGAAATTCACGGTCGCCTGTCCGCTTTCATCATGTTGGCCGAACGCGACCGTGACGATTTGTTTGCGGAGCGCGCCGACGGGAATGGTGACTTGCCATTCGTCGGCACTGTCGTCGAGCTTGTAACCGCCGGCCTGAACGACGTTGCGAACCAATTGTTTCGGATCGACCGACGCCGTGAGATCGTCGAAATCGGGTCCGCCGGATGCCGTGGCAACGATCGAACCGCTCGCGCTGGCGGCCGGCCCGCTGGCGTGGCTCGCAGCGGCCGTAGAAACCATCGGCGCCGCGACGCCCATCGCCGCCGTCGGTTGCGGCTGCTGCGGCGCGTAGCCCTGTTGGGGAGGATATTCCTGGGGCGGCGAATATCCTTGGGGAGCCGCCGTCACCGTGCCCATGCCCCCCGGCTGCGGAGCGTATTGCGTGCCGCTCATCATCGCGTCGCGAATCATGGCGGGCATCATCATGCCGAAGCCGGCTCCCATACCCATGCCCATCGTCGAGGCGGCCCCGTCGCTGCCTCCAGCCGCGGCCATCTTAGCCATGCTCTGCGCGGCTTGGAATTTCATGAACGCATTCAAATCGCCGACGGCGCCCATCGAACTGCGGGCGTCGATCGCTTGCTGCACTTCGTCGGGCGGGGTAATGGCGTTGATGAAGAAGTCGACCAGCTCGAGGCCATATTTGCTGAAATCGGCGGCGACTTTGGCGCGGGCCGCCGAAGCGATCTGCTCGTAGTGCGTCGCCATGTCCAACAGGCTCATGCCGGCCGCGCCGAGCACGTCGGCCAATCGCGACACGATCAGATCGCGGAGAAATTCGGTCACTTGATCGGTCGTGTATTTTCCCTGCGTGCCGACGAGCGTGTTCAAGAGCACCGAGCTATTGGCCACGCGGAGCGAATACTTCCCGAACGAGCGGAGCCGCACCATGCCGAAATCGCGATCGCGAAATGGAATCGGCTGCGGCGTACCCCACTTCTGATCGAGGAACGTCTGCTTGCCGATGAAATAAACGCTGGCTTGAAACGGCGATTTTTCCCAGGGAATCGTCAGCAGACGGGTGAGAATCGGCACATTGGCCGTCGTGAGCATGTGCCGGCCCGGCGGGAACGAGTCGAGCGCTTTGCCATCGCGAAAAAAAACCGCCTCCTGGTTTTCTTGCACGATCAATTGCGCCCCGTATTTGATGTCGGCCGAGCCCTCCGGCGGAATCCGCTCGACTAGCGAATGGTTCGATTCATCGAAGAACTGGATCACTTCCAAGCGCAGGCCCATGAGAAAATCTCCATGCGGATATGGCGGTTCATGTCTAGCGTTTATACTACCTGCCGAAGGCTCGCCACAGCCCTTATGCCAAGCCTTTGAGCAGTTCGGTTCGCTGATCGCAATTCTGTTGAATCGTGTCGAGCTTCGCTGCCAAGATCGGGATCGCCGCCTCGGGATCGCTCGGCATCGTGTTCGCGGCCGACACCGGATCTTCTGCCGGCGCGGCAGACGGCGGCGGGCTGCCGGGCATCGGATTATCCGCCGGCGGAGCGGCAGCGGCAACGGGCGGCGCGACGGCAGCCGGCGGTTTTGCGATCGCATCGCCGCTCGGCGGCATGCCGGCCAGATGTTCGGTCATCGCGACATATTCGTCGACCGAATGCATCAGCAGCACATCGTGGTCGTACACCTGATCCAGCAGGGCCTGGTCGACTTTCACCAAGTCGAACACGCCCGTGTAGCCTTCCCATGCTCCCCGAATGCGAGCGATCAGTTCGTCGGTTTTGGCCCGCAGCCGGTCGAACTGCGGGAGGATCGCGATCTTGCCGGCATCGGCCAACTTTAGCGCGACCGCATCCATCGCCCGCTTGCTCCGCTGCAGACGATCGGCCAGCCAAGTGCGCTGGAGTGCGTCGCTATCGCGGCGATATTCGCGTTCCAAATAGCCGTGGAAGCCCGGAATCGCACCGACGAGCATCATCAACGAATTGCGATGTTGGACATAGGATCGCGGCTCGGGCATAAGGATCTCGACAAGGGGAGGGATTCAAGGAATTTGGCGAACGCACGATCGACGGGGCAAAAGAGCCGAGGATAATTCGCCGGCCGAGCGTCGATCTTGCCCCGCCGCCATGATAGCACTTGTCCCAGCCGCCGGGCAAACGCCCCGCGCCGGTTGCAAAGTAGCAGGCACACTCCGTATGCCGTCTGCCGCGGTACGGCCCGCACTAGCCCGAAGCGTTGGCGAGGGCGCGCCGCCAACGCGGGTTCACCCTCGCTAACGCTTCGGGCTAATGTGGGCAGACGGCGCACGGAGTGTGCCTGCTACGTATCGCGTTTTATTTCGTTGACCGGTCTTGGCTTGCCGCGGACGGTTCGCTATAGTCCCCGCCGCTCACGTCTACGCGAGTCTCCTCTCGTTCAATCTCTTCGAACCAGCCGATGGCGATTTTGATGCGCGCATCCAACGAGCCCCTGCGACGATCGGGCTGGCTCCAGGCGACCGAGCGGCATCGTTTCGCTGTTTGCGCCGCCATGGCGTGTCTGTCTGCCGCGATCTTCAGCGGTTGTTGGTGGGGCGGAGCCGACGGTGTTCCGTTCTACTACAGCAAGAAAGACAAACAGCAGCAGCTTGCCGATTTGGAACACTATGGCCCATTCGCCTTCCAGCGAATCGAAACAATCAAGAAGATGGGCGAATACGCCGCCAAGTCGCCGCAGCTCGAGAAGGAAAAGGTAGCCGCCAAACTGGCTTCCAATATCCAAACGGAGCAAGATCCGCTGGTGCGAATGGTGATCATCCGCGAGCTGGGGCGCATTCCGACCGAGATTTCATCGTCTGTGCTCACCGCGGGAATCAAGGATCCCGATCCGGAAGTGCGGATGGAGGTTTGCACGGCCTGGGGCAAACGGGTGCATCAATCGCTCGCCAAGGGTGGCGGAATTCCGCCCGGGCCGACCGAAGATTCGGCCGTGCGAGTGCTCGCCGGGGCGCTGGCGAGCGACACGAATTTCGATGTGCGCATGTTCGCCGCCCGTGCGCTCGGCGAAGTGCCGCGCGATCCGCGGGCGATCGCCGCGCTGGGAATCGCGCTGAAGGGTTCGACGGATCCGGCCATGACGTACAACGTGGTCACGTCGCTGAAATCGGTTTCCGGCAAAGATTTCGGCAGCGATGTGAAGCAATGGCAGCAATTCGCCGACAGCTTCATTCCACAAGCCATCGTGCCGCCCACCGGCCTCGGCCAGCAAGCCCCCAGTGCCATTGCCTCGCGCCCATCGCGGACGAACTAGCGCCCAAGCGATCGGGCCTCGCTATTTCTCTCTCGCCGCTACAGTTTCACTCCCCGCGTGGGTCCGCATGGGGCAACTCTGAGCAAGCGGCGCCGCGGTTCGCTAGAATGGCTTCGGCGGTTTTGCTCGCCCGCGGTTACTAAAGCCGTATGCCAAGTCTTCAATCGAACCATTGGGAGGTCGTTATGAACCGTCGTTGGACTCGTGCTTTGGCGATTGCCGTATCGATTGCTGTTCTAGTTGCCCTGAAGTTTTCAATGGCCGCCGAGCCGGATGACAAAGGGGCGCCGGCAGAGCCTCCTGACCGACCGGCCGGTGCGCCGGCCGAACCGGAAGCGAAAAAATTCACCGGCACCGTGGCCCAGTTCAACTACACGCCACGTGGCGAACGCGACGGCATTTTGCTCACCAGCGACGGCAAACTCGTGCAACTCAATTTCCCGCCGCACGAGGCCGGCAAGCTAACCGGTACGGTGGCCGTCGGCGACCAGATCACTGCCGAGGCAACGCCCGAACGCGCGCGAGCCGACCATGCCGTTCTCCATCTCCAAAAGCTGACGACCGTCAAGGGGAAAGAGATAGAAATGGCCGGACCGCGGCGGCCGCGTGGCCCGGAAGGCGGCCGTGGCGCCGGCCGCGGCGATGGACCGGAGCAAACCGGTTCGACTGGCCGAGAGCGGGCATTGCCCAAGACCGAAACGGTCAAAGGCGTCGTGAAGTCGCTCAACCGCGGCGCTCGCGGCGAAGTCGACGGGGCAACGCTCGAAAGCGGCGATTTCGTTCACATCGGACCGCGCGAAGCCGAAGAGGCCAAACTCGCCGTCGGACAGGAAATCTCAGTCGAGGGCTATGCGATGAAAATGGCCGATGGACACACGATGATTTCATTCCCGGTGAAGATCAATGACAAGGAAGTGTCGCGGCCGGGCCCCGGCCACCGCGGCGTCGCTGCGGACCGTCGACCGCCCTCCGACGGCGATGCGCCGCCGCGCGGCGAGGCCCCGCCGCCGGACGAGAAATAAACCTTGCCGATCCGCCCTGCTCCAATCGCGCAAAACGGCCCAGGCAAGGCCTGCAATCCAAGACGGTAGCCAGAAGCTGCCGACGGCATGACAACCGTGGACAATTCGAACGATTTTGCGGATGTGGCCGCGCCCCGCTATGTCAATCAAGCATCGACTCCGAAATCCGTTCTACGCCTTGGCGATGGTGCTCGGCCTGTTGTTTACCATTACCACCTGTGCCGATGCGGTTTTGATGATGAAAACGAATCGGGCCGGGGCAATGCCGCGACCGGGCGAGCCGGGATACGAATTGATGACCTTGCTCGATCGGCATGGGACGGAGATACTTGTCGGCGAATTGGCCGCCCTGGGGCTATGCACTGTCGCCGCAATCCGATTGGACCATGTGCGCGATCGGCGCAAATTCGCCCGGCGGCAGGAAGGCAACCGATCAGAGACCGGGGGCGGCGCCGCGAATGCGGACCAGGGATAGTCCCCTTTTGCGGACCGGCGACTGTCCCCATTCGCGGACCGGGGACTGTCCCCCTTAGCACCACCCCCTCAGCACCCGGGAAAGGCGCCGAGACACGAGAAGCCACTGAGGGCCAAAGACCAGGAAGCAAAGAACATGAACGTGCAAAATTATGAACAGTTGCCCGCGACGCCCGTCGATATGGAAGGCGCGCACGATTGCCGGATTCGAGTGCTTGTGGGACAGCGCGAAGGGGCGCCGAATTTCGTCATGCGGCAATTCGAAGTCGCACCCGGCGGCCATACGCCAAAGCACTCGCACGATTACGAGCACGAAGTGTTCGTGTTGGAAGGCTCGGGCGTGGCGATGGAAGGCGAGCGTGAACACGCGCTTGCGGCCGGCGATGTCGTGTTCGTGCGGCCGAACGAAGTCCATCAGTTTCGCAACACCGGTGGCAATCCGTTGAAGTTTCTTTGCCTGATCCCGAATTCGGCGGCGGGAAAACCGGTAACGGTCGCACCCGGCGCAAGTTGTTAGGAACGTAGTAGGCACACTCCGTGTGCCGCCTGCCGTGCTCTGTGCGCAACGTTCCGAGGTGCGCAGACGGCACACGGAGTGTGCCTGCTACGTTGGCCGCGGCTGGGCCGCGATCTAACATTTCGCGGGCAAGCATGTGATAATTTGCAGTTGGGGGCAACTGTCCATGGCAGCCGATGTCGCGCAGCAAATCGAGCGGCTTCGAAAAGAAATCCGGTATCACGACCGGAAGTATTACGTCGAGGCCGCGCCGGAAATCAGCGACCTCGAATACGATCGCTCCATGGAGCGCCTGCGGAGGCTCGAGGCCGAGCATCCCGATCTGATCACGCCCGATAGCCCTACGCAGCGCGTCGGCGATTCGGCGATCGGGAGCCTCACGCCGGTCGAGCATCGAATTCCGATGCTGTCGATCGAAAATACCTACAGCGTCGATGAGCTGCGGGCCTACGGGCAGCGGATCGCCAAGCTTCTGCCGGGCGAAACGATCGAATGGGTAGTCGAGTTGAAAATCGACGGCGTGGCCGTTTCGATCACGTATGAAGCTGGCCTGCTGATTCGCGGGGCCACGCGCGGCAACGGCCGAGTCGGCGACGATATCACGCACAATATCCGCACGCTTGCCGACGTGCCGCTGCGGCTCTCGGGCGATCACGTGCCGAAGCTGCTGGAAGTGCGCGGCGAAGTGTATATGAACAACTCGGATCTGGTCTGGCTGAACGAGCAACAGAAAAGCCAGGGCCTGCCCGCATACGCCAACACGCGGAACGTCGCCGCCGGCAGCATCCGGCTCTTGGACCCGCGCATCTGTGCCGCTCGCCGGCTGCGGATGTTCTGCCACGGCACCGGCTATTCCGAAGGCGTGCGCGCCAAGACGCACATGGATTTTCTGGCCGAGATTGCCGGCTACGGACTGGCGGCTACGCCGCAGGTCGAATCGTTTCCCGATTTCAATGCCGCGGTCGATCATTGCGAAGCGTTGATCGAACGGCTCCACGAATTGGATTTCGAGGTGGATGGCCTGGTGTTGAAAGTGAACCGTTTCGAGCAGCGCGAGCGGCTCGGCTCCACGTCGAAAAGCCCACGCTGGATCATCGCCTACAAGTTTGAGAAATACGAAGCCACGACGAAGCTCGATGCGATCCGCGTGCAGGTCGGCAAGACGGGCACGATCACGCCCGTGGCCGATCTGGCGCCCGTCGAGCTGGCCGGCACGGTGGTCCGCCGCGCGAGCTTGCACAACGCCGATGAGATCGAGCGTAAAGACATCCGCGTCGGCGACATGGTGGTGGTCGAGAAGGCGGGCAAGGTGATTCCGCACATCGTTCGGGTCGAGAAGCACGAGCGCAAGGCGGAGCCGGAGAAATTCCATTTTCCCACCCAATGCCCCGAGTGCCACACGCCGCTGGTGAAGGACGAAGGGGGCGTGTATATCCGCTGCCCGAATGTCGATTGCCCTGCGCAGGCCCGCGAGCGAATCCGCTATTTCGCCACTCGCAACGCGATGGATATCGAAGGCCTCGGCGATAAATTGGTCGAGCAATTGGTCGGAGACAAACTCGTGCTCCGCTATGGCGATCTATATCGCTTGAAGCCCGAGCGGCTAATGAAACTTGAGCGGATGGGCAAAAAGTCGTCGGAGAATCTCGTGGCCGCGATCGAAGCGAGCAAATCGCGCGGACTGGCCCGATTGCTCAATGCGCTTTCGATCCGGCACGTCGGAGGGCGGGTGGCGACCGTGCTGGCCGATCATTTCGGTTCGATCGACGCGCTGATGGCGGCAAGCGAAGAGGAATTGGCCGAGGTGATGGAAATCGGCCCGACGATCGCCGCGAGCGTGTACGCATTTTTGCATGGCGAATTCGGCCGCCACACGATCGGCGATCTGAAAAGCGCGGGGGTGGATATGAGCGCCCCACGATCTGCCGCCGCAGTCGCCGCGGCCAATGGCCCACTCGCCGGCAAGACGCTCGTCGTCACCGGCACGCTGGTCGACTACAGCCGAGAGGAAATCGAAGCGTTGATCGCAAAGCACGGCGGCCGGGCAACATCCAGCGTCTCGAAGAGCACCGACTATCTCGTCGCCGGCGAAAAAGCCGGCAGCAAGCTCGATAAAGCCAAGAAGCTAGGCGTGCCAGTGCTCGGCGAAGCCGAGTTCAAGAAGCTGATTGCGGGATAGTGTCCATGCCCCGATGGAGCCGCCGAGACCGAGGTTCGAAAAAATAAACCGCGTTCATGAGACGGCGCAAACGTTGACCAGCGATCCGTCGAATTGGCGGCACTATCCCTTTTCCGGGATGTGCAACTTCTTTAATTCGGCGGCCACCTGAGAGCCGGCCTTGTCGGTATTGATCTTCTTATCGATGGCCAGAATCTTGCCGTCCTTGCCGATGTAAAAAGTCCAGCGGTTGGCGAAGCCACGCTCCTTGTTCACCACGCCGTAGGCCTTGGCCGTTTCGCGCGTCGGATCGGCGAGGATCGCATAGTCCTTCACGCCCAGAGATTCGGCAAATTTCGTGTTTTCCTCCGGAGTGTCGACGCTGGCGGTGAAATACGCCACGTTGAACTTCTTGATCGCATCGCTATCGGCTTGAAACGATTTGCATTCCTTGGTGCAACCGCCGGTGAATGCCTTGGGAAACCAAGCCAACACGACGGCTTGCTTGCCTTCGAAATCTTTCAGGCTGTGCGTTTTGCCGTCGGAGCCTTTGAGCGAGAAATCGGGCGCCTGATCGCCGACCTTCAAATCCGCCGCATGCACTTTGGCGCCGCCGAAAATAAAACTCAATCCGACGGCCATGAGACTCGAAAGAACCTTTTTCACGGCGATGACTCCTGTGAGGGCAAAATTCAGGTGGGAAAGCAGGCGGCAACGAACCGTTAGATTAACACGGCGATAGATGAGATTCCACTCACCCTAATACTTCAACCCGTTCTTGCGGATGTGGACGAGTGGACGAGCACCGGTTGCGAGCCGCCCCGCGACCACGCGGGCGAGGAAGACGTGGTGGTCGCCCGAGTCGATTTTGCCGGCAGGTTCGCATTCCAAAAAGCCCACCACGCCATCGAGAAGCGGCAGCCCGGTGGCGGTTCGCTCCAGCGGCAGGCCGGAAAACGCTTTGCCCGGAGGCCGTTCGCGGCTGAAATGTCGAACCAGCGAAAGTTGGTCGTCGGCCAACACGTTCAACACAAACGGCGTCCCTGCGGCCAGCCACTCGGCGAGCCGGCGATCCTTTCGCAGCGCGATCGAAATCATCGGCGGCTCGAAGCCGGCCTGCATCACCCAACTGGCGAGCATGCCATCCTCCTCGTCGCCGCGCCGGGCCGCTAAAACGAACAATCCGCTGGGCAATCGCCCTAAAACACCGGCAAGCTGAGCAGGACTCAATGGTTATTCCCCTGCTTCAGCGTGCAGCGTGGCACGCTGAAGCGTGAACTCCAACAAGGATTCAAAAGCCACGTTATACTCGGGCGCTTGACGATTGGACACACGCAACAAAACGACGCCACAGCTCGTATCGTAGCAGGCACACTCCGTGTGCCGTCCGCCGTGCTCCGTGCTCCGTCCGCCGTGCTTCGTCCGCCGTGCTCCGTGCTTCGTCCGCCATTTATGGCGTGGACCGCGCCGCGGAGTGCCGACGGCAAACGGCGTGTGCCTCCTACGTTGGCTGCGACCGCGCAAGTGCTTCGTCGGCCTTCCAACGGTCACCGGTTTTCCGTACCCTGGTGGCTTCATGTCAGGCTGGAAAGCCAGACGTACAACTGCCTGGAATCGATTATGGCCGGCCTGCTGAGCGATTATCGCGTGTTCGTGCGGCAATTTTTCCGTCGCTATCATACCACCGGCGCGATTTTGCCGAGCGGACGGCGGCTCGCATCGGCACTATGCCATTATGTCGGCGAAAGCGACGGGCTCGCGGGGCGGCAGATTCTCGAAGTCGGCCCGGGCACCGGGGCCGTCACCGCCCGGCTCGTCGAAGTGCTGCGCCCCGACGACGATCTAACGCTCGTCGAGCTGAACGACGAATTTGTCCAGCACCTCCAAACTCGGTTTGCAAGCGAGCCGGGCTTTCGCGCCGTTGCCGGCCGCACGCAGATTATCCATTCCCGGCTCGAAGAATTGGCCGGCGAACGGCGTTATGACCGGATCATCTCCGGGCTGCCATTGAACAACTTTGCCGCCGCGGAGGTCGAACAAATACTAGGGGTGTTTGGCCGACTGTTGAAGGCCGGCGGTATCCTCTCGTTCTTCGAATACATCGCGATTCGGCGCGTAAAGGTCGTCATCAGCGGTCGGGCCGAGCGGCAGCGGCTCCGCGAAATCGGCCGTTTGCTGGGTGATCTGTTCGAGCATCGCCAAATCCGTTGCGATGCCGTTTGGCCAAACGTCACGCCGGCCTGGGTGCATCATGTGCGGTTTGCCGATGCGCCGGAGGATGGGGTCGCAATCGGTAGGCCGGCGCGGTAGGAAACGCAGTTCCTGTGGCACGCGCGAAACCGCAAGCGAACCCCGAACTCGACAGGCATGAAGCTCGCTTGCGGTTTCGCTCGCTCGGCAATCCCTTGCCGGCGCTGCGGGTTCTGGGAGGCTGTTTGGGCTTCGCTTGTCGCGTTCGTGCGGGCTCCCTATACTGAACAGCGGTGGCAACGGGGCAATCTTTAGGGAGTTTTCCCGGTATGAAAAGTCGCCTTTTGCTCGGGGTGTTGTTGGTTGCCGGGGCCGTCGCTCCGGCGGCATGGCTTGGGTGGTCGGTGCGTGGGTTTGCCGAAGAACCGGCGAAATCAAGCAACACCGTGGCCATGCACGACGACGGCACGCTCGCCGAACCGGCGCCCAAAACTCCGGCCCAAGCCGCCTCTGAAAAGCGCGAAGAGCAGGAATTCTTCGAAATGTACAAGGCCCTGGCCGACACGGTCGATCAGGTCGATCGCAACTATGTCAAAAAGATCGATCGCCGGGAGTTGATGGAGGCCGCGATCAAGGGAGTGCTCAGCAAGCTCGATCCCTATTCCAGCTACATCGGGCCGGAAGACGCCGGCCGCTTCAAGGATACAGTCGAAAATCAGTTCGGCGGCATCGGTATCCAAATCGTTGCCGAAGATGGGCAAATCAAGGTGCTCAGCCCGCTGCTCGGCAGCCCGGCATACAAGGCCGGTTTGCAGGCCGGCGATCGAATTCTTAAAATTGGCGGCCAATCGGCCGTCGGCATGCTGCTCGACGATGCGGTCCATAAGCTCAAAGGCGACGTGGGCACGAGCGTGTCGCTTACCGTGGCGCATGCCATCGGCGGCAAGCAAGAAACCGTCACGGTCAATCGCGAGTTGATTCATGTCGACACCGTGCTCGGCGATCACCGCAAGAGCGACGACACCTGGGATTTCATGCTCGATCCCGAACGGCGAATCGGCTACATCTGCATCACCACTTTCAGCCGCGATACGGCCCAAGACCTTAAGAAGGCGATGATCGAACTCAAGGCCCAAAAGCTCCGCGGCCTGATCCTCGACCTGCGGTTCAATCCCGGTGGCCTTTTGACCGCCGCGGTCGACACCTGCGATATGTTTCTGAAAGAAGGCCGAATCGTCAGCACCGAAGGGCGCAATTCTCCGAAACGTGTGTGGGATGCAACGAAAAAGTCCGACGCCTACAGCGGCTTCCCGATGGTCGTGCTCGTGAACCACTACAGCGCCAGCGCCAGTGAAATCGTTTCGGCCTGTTTGCAAGACCACCAGCGAGCAATCGTCATCGGCGATCGAACGTGGGGCAAAGGAAGCGTGCAAAACGTCATCGAGCTCGAAGACGGCAAAAGCCTGCTGAAGCTGACCACGGCCAGCTACAAGCGGCCCAACGGACACAACATCCATCGGTTTCCGGATTCGAAGGAATCCGACGAATGGGGCGTCATGCCGAATCCCGGCTTCGCGGTGAAGCTGAGCGAGGAGGAAATGGGCGAACTGCTCGCCGAACGCCGCGAGCGAGACATCTTGCTGCCGCAGAAAAAGGCCAATCCGCCAGACGCCAATAACGCCAAGCCGGATGCAAAAACGCAGGCAGCGCACGACGCCAAGAAGCCCGACGCGGGAAAATCCGAAACGGCCAAAGCACACGATCTGAAACCCGATGCCGGCAAGCCGGAAGCAGCCAAGCCAGAAGCAGCCAAGGCTGACTCGGAAAAACCCGCCAACGATCGTCAGCTTCAAAAGGCAATCGACTATCTCACGACGGAACTGGCCAAGACCTCTTGAGCCGCTTTGCGAGATGTCTGCGACAAAGGCACCGGCGGCTAGCGTCTTGCCCGCTCACGTTGGTTTGATGGCGCGTGAGCGGCAAGGCGCTAGCCGCAGGTAGACATTTTTACCGCTTGCCCTACGCCGCCCGGATTTCGCCGGCGATGAATATCCTCACGATCGAAACCACCTGCGACGAAACCGCCGCGGCCGTCGTCACCGATCAGCTCGCCGTGCTTGGTTCGTCGGTCGCATCGCAGGATGAATTGCACCGGCCGTTCAACGGCGTCGTGCCGGAAATCGCCTCCCGCGCTCACGTCGAGCGAATTCTCCCGGTGATCGATCGCGCGATGTCGCAAGCGGGGCTAAAGCTCTCGCAACTCGACGCGGTCGCTGTCGCTCATACGCCCGGTTTGGCCGGTTCGCTATTGGTCGGTCTCTCGGCCGCGAAGGCGCTCGCGGTCGCGCTGCAGATTCCGCTCGTGGCGATCGACCATCTGCAGGCCCATGTCTATGCCTGCCGGCTCGCTGCCGGCCGCGACGTTTTTCCGTGCATCGGGCTGATCGTCAGTGGCGGCCATACGAGCTTATATCGCTGCCTCGGGCCGCTCGATTTCACGTTGCTGGGGGGCACGATTGACGACGCCGCCGGCGAAGCGTTCGACAAAGTGGCCGCTTTGATGGGCCTTGGCTATCCCGGTGGCCCGGCAATCGAAGCCGCGGCACGCGACGGCAACCCGCGGGCTTTTTCTTTTCCCAGGCCGTTTCTTTCCGACAAGACTCGGCTCGAGTTCAGCTTTAGCGGATTGAAAACGGCCGTGCGCTATCAAATTCAGCCCCCCGGCGAGGCCCCGCGAGCCGAACCACCGGCGGCCGAGGAGCTGGCCGATCTGGCCGCCAGTTTTCAGGCGGCCGTGATCGATTGCCTCGCGGGAAAGGCGATGGCCGCGATCGAGCAGAGTGGATTGCGGCGGTTTTGCGTGGGCGGGGGCGTAGCGGCCAATTCGGCTCTGCGCCGCCGCTTGGAGACAGATTGCCGGCGCCGCGGCGTCGAATTGCACATTCCGCCGCTGGCCCTATGCACCGACAATGCCGTAATGGGCGCCATTGCAGTCGAACGCCTCAAGGCCGGCCAATTCGCCCCCCTCGATCTCGACGCCTTCCCCGCAGCGGCACGCTAGGTGGGCGGGGCGGCCAATAGAGGGGCACCGAAGAGCAGGCATGTTTCGACACGGGCACGGCGGGCTTTCGGGCCCTGACAAAGGCCCCTCGCTGTCTCAATGCCCGATGCGCATTTCTTCAGGGCGTAGCGAGCCGTTTCCGCTGACGCGGGCTTCGACCGGCGTGGCGGCTGGATGCAGGGCCAAGAGCCGTTCCTGGCAGCGGTAGGCGACGCCTCCTTCCGGCGGGCGAAGGTGAACATAGGTGCCGTCGGCTTGCAGAATTCGCGCTTTCACGTTGTCGTTCAAATAAGCCGGCACAATCTCGTGCAGAATCCGCTCCTTCAACTCCGGCGATTCAATCGGAAACATAACTTCCACGCGGCGATAAAAATTTCGCGGCATCCAATCGGCGCTCGCCAGATAGATCTGGCAATCTTCGTCGGGGCCGAAGACATACACCCGGCTGTGCTCCAAAAACCGATCGACAATGCTGCGCACGCGAATGTTGTCGGAAATGCCCGGCAGCCCCGGGCGCAAGCAGCAGATGCCGCGAGCTACGAGATCGATCGGCACACCCGCCTGGCTCGCCCGATAAAGCGCTTCGATAATGCGGTGGTCCACCACGGCGTTGGTCTTGGCGAAAATTCGGGCCGGCCTCCCTTCGCGGGCACGATTGGTTTGTTCTTCGATCAATTGCAGCGTGCGGCGCTGCAAATCGGTGGGGGCCACGAACAATCGCCGCCATTGATGGCCTTGCGAATAACCGGTGAGCAAGTTGAACAAGGCCGAGGCGTCGGCGGCGATGTCTTCGTCGGCGGTGAACAGGCCAAGATCGGTGTAGAGCAGAGCGGTCGAGGGGTTGTAGTTGCCCGTGCTGAGGTGCACATAGCGGCGCAGCAAGTTTCCCTCTTGCCTCACCACCAGCGACACCTTGCAATGCGTTTTCAAATCCAAAAAGCCGAACACGACGTGAACGCCGGCACGTTCCATTTGCCGCGCCCAGCTCACGTTGTTCGCTTCGTCGAAACGGGCCTTCAGCTCGACGAGGGCCGTTACATGCTTGCCGTTTTCCGCCGCGGAAATCAGGGCTCGGGTGACCGGCGAATCGCCGCTGGTACGGTAAAGCGTTTGCTTGATGGCCAGCACGCGCGGATCGTTCGCCGCCCGGCTGATAAAATCGACCACCGGATCGAAACTGTCGTACGGATGATGCAGCAGGATGTCGCGACGGGCGATCAATGCAAACAAATCGTCGCCGCGGCGCCGCATCCCGCGCGGCAATTGCGGCGAAAACGGCGGATCGCGCAGGGCGTCGAAATTCGGCAGCTTCGTCAGCTCGACAAGTGCCGTCAGATCCAGCGGGCCAGGAATCCGGTACACCTCGCTATAACCCTCGGGCACACCGTCGCGAATCGATTCTTCGTCGGTGATCAATTCGAGCAATTCGTCGCTGCCGCCGGCGGCAATTTCCAATCGCACCGCTTCGCCGCGTTGCCGGGCCTTGAGCCGATCTTCGATCAGCCGCAACATGTCGTCGGATTCTTGCTCCAACAGTTCGATATCGCTGTCGCGCGTGATGCGAAAGGTTGTCCACGACAGCACGTCGAACCCGCCGAACAACTCCGGCAATCGAGCCGAGACGGCCTCCTCTAACAAGATAAATTGCTGGCGATCGCCTTGACCCAGCGCCACGAGCCGCGGCAACACCTGCGGCACCTGCACGACCGCAAACAGTTGCTTCGGACCCAAGCCGCGCCGCCGCTCGAGAATCGCCGCCAGATAGAGCCCGCGGTTGTGATAGCGCGGACTGGGATGCGCCGGATCGACGGCCATCGGCGTGAGGATTGGAAAGGCTCGTTCGCGGAAAAACCGATCGAGCGTTTCCAGTTGTACCGGGTCGAGTTCGCTGTGTTTCAAAAGCGTAACGCCGGCTTGCGCCAGTTGCGGCAGCACAGCGTCGTTCCAGCAGCGATATTGCGCGGCGACAAGTTCTTGCGTCCGCCGGGCGATGCGCTGCAGTTGCGTGATCGGCCGCATTCCGTCGGGCGCGAAATCTTGTGGAGCGCCGTCGCCAAATGCCTGCTCACGCAAGCCCGCCACGCGCACCATGAAAAACTCGTCCAAGTTCGAGCTGAAGATCGAGAGGAATTTGACACGCTCCAGCAGCGGGTTGGTCGGGTCTTCTGCCTCTTCCAACACCCGCGCATTGAACTCCAGCCAACTCATCTCGCGATTGACAAACTGCTCAGCCTGAAACGTCTGCTCGAACATTTTCGCATCTCTGAACCATCGAACGTCGAAAACAGGCCGGATTCCATTCACCGGCCAACTGAATCATATGGCCAATTTGCCGAAGGCGGAACCCCGTATGCCGCTGCGCGCAATACCGCAACGATGATCTCATCAGAAACTAATACCTCGCTAATCGGCCACGCCCAAATGCAACTATTGACATGCCACAAGCCCGGCGAATATATTTGCGTACACGAATATGAAGATCCGCCCCGCCAGCGACGTCGATCTCATGTTCCGAGCGTGCTCGGACCGAACCCGATTGCGCATGCTGTCTTTGCTTCGCGGCGGCGAACGTTGCGTTTGCGATTTGGTCGACACGCTCCGCGTGCCGCAGCCAAAGGCCTCGCGACATCTGGCCTATCTACGTCGGGCGGGGCTGGTTCGATGCCGCAAGGAAGGCCTCTGGAGCTATTACTGCCTGGCGCCGGCGAAGACCTCCTTCCACGCCAAGTTGTTGGATTGCCTGAGCTGTTGTTTCGAAGACGTGCCCGAGCGGACCGATGCCGCCCGGCGCTTGGCCGCGCGCGGAAGCCGTTGCCCATGAATTTTTTTCTCCATTCGATTTGCCTCAGCGCATGAAAATCCACGCAGCGGAGGCAATCGGCACATTCGCGCTTGTTTTCGCCGGCACGGGCGCGGTTGTCGTCGACGAACGGACGGGCGGGCAGGTGACTCATGTCGGCGTCGCCTTGACGTTTGGCCTGGTGGTGATGGCGATGATTTACGCCGTCGGCGACATTTCCGGCGCCCATCTCAACCCGGCCGTGACTCTCGGATTCTGGTTCGCTCGGCGGCTACCGGGCCGGGCGGTTGCTGCTTATATTCTCAGCCAAGTGAGCGGCGCATTGGTCGCGAGCGCGTCGTTGCGGGCGATGTTCGGTGCGGGAGACCTCGGCGCGACACTTCCCGCCGGGTCGGTGTGGCAAAGTTTTTTTCTGGAATTGCTGCTGACGGCTCTGTTGATGTTCGTGATTCTTCGCGTCTCTTCGGGCCCGAAGGAAAAGGGATTGCTGGCGGGCGTTGCGGTCGGCGGCGTCATCGCATTTGAGGCTCTCTTCGGTGGACCGATTTCCGGGGCATCGATGAACCCGGCCCGTTCGCTCGCGCCGGCGATCGTGGGTGGTTCTATCAAGGATTTGTGGGTGTATCTCACCGCGCCGCCGCTTGGCGCGCTGCTCGCCGTCGTGGCATTTTACTGCGTAGGGAGCGCCGACGAACGCAATGCGGCCGGCTCCGACTTTGCAAAATCTTCCGTCAGATCCGCCAATCAGGGTGGCTCAATGCAACGCGTCGTGTTTGTCTGCATCGAAAATTCCAATCGTAGCCAAATGGCCGAAGCCTTCGCACGAATGCTCGGCGGCGTGGAGGCATTTAGCGCGGGATCGCGGCCGTCGGGCCAGGTTAGTCCGAAGGCCATCGCCGCGATGAACGAGCTTGGCTACGACCTTTCGACGCACCACTCCAAATCGCTTGCCGATCTGCCAGATCTGCCGTTTGATGTCGCCGTCACGATGGGTTGCGGCGACGCTTGTCCGAATTTGAAAGCGATGCGGCGCGAGGACTGGAAGATCCCCAATCCCAATGAGCTGTCGCCCGAGCAATTTCGCACGATCCGCGATTTAATCGCCGGTAAGGTCAATAAGCTGATTTTCGATCTGCGAAAATCGGATTGCGGGCATTCGCAATGCCCGAGTATACCGGCTAACGAAATGGCATAAGCGGCGGCACGATGACCTCAGGCGCAGACGCAAGCGTGCCGCCGCGTCTGTCGGGCCATCTGCGGCCGGAACAGCCGATAATCTAATGTTGGGCCGTTTGACGCGACTGGCTATAATCCGGCCGCTATCAGCCGGGTGGCCGATGCGCTTTTGGCTCCGAGGAGAGAGTGAAATGACACGGAAGTTTGCTTTTGTTGCCGCAATCGGAATGTTGCTGGCGTCGCTCTCGGCGACGCCCGTTCGGGCGGGCGGGGTCCGCGTCGGCGTTGGTATTGGCATCGGAATCCCGGGTCCCTACTGGGGCGGCTATCCCGGCTATTACCGTCCCTATTATTATCCGCCCTACGGCTATTACCCCTATTACCCGTACTATCCGTACTACGCTCCGCCGCCGCCGGCCTACGCCCCGGCTCCTGCCCCGGTTTACGCGGGGCCAGCGCCGGTGTACGCCCAGCCGGCCCCGGTTTACACGCCGGCTCCGGTGCCCCAACAGGTGCCCCCCTATCCGCAGCCGAGCCGTTAGGAAAGCTCCGGGAGCCCGCGGCGCTAGCAAGGAATTGGGCCCTCGTACGTTCCTGGCTGGCCCGGATTATTCATGGCGCCACACTAGCCCGAAGCGTAAGCGAGGGAGCCACCGACGCTTACCCTCTCTAACGCTTCGGGCTACTATTTCGCAGCGTGTCGCGAATTCCTGGCACTATGAATAATCCGGGCTAGCGCTGCGGGCTCGAGAAGCCACTTGCTTTGCCGCTCGATCAATCGCCGGCCGACTCGCCCGCTCTTATTGTACGCACCCGGCACAGCAGGCAGGGCATGAACACCAGGCCGCCGCATCCGGCGCAGCGCCGCGGCGGCCCCAATGGCCGATGCGGATCGCCCCAACGATCTTCCGTGCGGCGAATTCTCGGGCGATGCCCTTTGGCGATCGCCCCGATCGTTCCCCGGCTCACGCCGACGGCGCGCGAAATCGTGCGTTGCGAAAGCCGACCTTCGGCAAGCAGGCGGACGATTTCATCGACGATTCCCTGAGAGATCATGGCCGAGCGCCTCCGATTTTCGCGGGAAGAAGGTTCGTTCAAACGGCGGAAAAGCGGCTCAATTCCAGCCGTCTTCCGACTCGTCCGGATCGATCCAGAAATCTCCGTCGTCGGGCTCGGGCTCCTCATCAATTTCCAGTCCGGAATCGTCCAGCGGATCGAGCGACTCATCCGCATCGTCGTCCCACTCGGTTTCTGCCTCGCCGTCGGGGAGCGGAAAATCTTCGGGCAGAAAATTCGCCTGGGAAACGATGCAGCCTGCGCGGCCGTCGGCGTGGCGGGGACCGGGAAGAGGCGATTGTGGCTTTGAAGGATTCGACATGATGGTTTTCTCCGGCTGGAATGCGAACGGACTAATGTAACTATGTACACTATTTGCCGGCCATTTTTCAAACAGATTTTTGAACATTATTTTGGACATTATTCTGAGCTTTATGGACAATCTGCTCCGGCCTTGGTAAACTCAAGCGGATGGCGTGGACGGGGCGATTCAAATCCGTCACGCGGAGCTTCGCAGCCATGACGCTTAAGCCCTACAATGCCGAGCAGTTGGATCAGCTTGCGCTCAGAATTCTCGATATTTCGTATCAAATTCGGCAGATGAGCGTCGCCAAGAGCAATTCGCCCGAGTTGGAACTCGCGGTGCATGAGAAGAAGGCGTTGGAATGGATCGCCCATCTCGAAGCATGGGCCGCAGATGCCCGCGCCCGGCTTGAAATGGCCACCGTTCGCTATCGTGGCGCAAAGCTCGCCAGCCGAATTTCTGAATAAAATTCGGTGTATACATGCGCTGATTAACAACGCCTGGGATGGCGCTCTTCGCGAACAGCGTCCACTACCCCATCCGCTTCGCCCCGAAGCTTCTATGGCAGCCGGCTGTACGGGTGCGGCAAGCATTGCCGTCTGCGGTCAGTTGCCGCATTCCTCCGCCGGCGCACGCGGTTCGCAGGCGTCTTCAGCGGGGAGGTGCTAGCGTCCGAAGATCGAAAGGGAACGCACAAGTGCAACGCCTTCCGAGCCCGTTCCCTTGGCAAGGAGACCGATATCCATCCTTGCTGGCGCAACGGGCTCTCACGCTTGCCGCGCGACGTACACCGACAAACCACCGCACTGCAACATCTCTCACTCGATCGGGATCGTCATGGCCGAGCTCTGGATTCAACCCGTCATCAGCATCGTGTTTTTGGTCGTGTGCGGGCTGGCCAGCGACATCCTGATCTGCGGCCGCAAGGCCGCCCGCGAAGCTCGCCGATCACGCTCACACTAGCCGAGCGCTGGCTATTCTTGCTTCGCATTTTTCGCGATACTGGCGCATCGCGCAACAGCCGTGCCGCCGCCCAGGTCTGCCGCGGCTTTTGAATCCGTTGCCGGCGCGATCGTTTTTGGTGACAGAACCGGCGGCATTTCGGTTACCACCGTAGCCTGCGAATCGTTCCACGTGCCAATCACCCCGGCGCCGCGCCGCGCGTGCAAATGCAGCCAGAATCGCGTGGATTTTTGCAAACGCTTGTCGGCGACGGACGGCCGCTCTTCATCTTCACCGGGCTGTGCCTCGGCCTGTCGGGCGGTTTCGCCCTGTTTCAATCGGCGACCGGCCAGTTCTTGCCGCAGGACACGGAGTTTTTGCGAATGGCCGCGGAAGATCTGTGCAATATCCGCGAGTGCCGCATCGTCCATTTCATGTTCCACGACCGGGTCAGCTTCGGCGGCTCGCTGATCGCGATCGCGGCACTGTATTTGTGGCTGGCCGAGTTTCCGCTGAAGGCCGGGGCCGCGTGGGCTTGGTGGACGTTCTTGCTAAGCGGCGTCGTCGGCTTCGGCAGCTTTTTGACGTATCTCGGCTACGGCTATTTCGACACCTGGCATGGCGCCGCCACGCTTGGCCTGCTTCCCTGCTTCGTCGCCGGCTTGTGGCTCTCGCGGCGAATCGTGAAAGCGCAGTCTTCCGCCAACGGAGCCGACGCCTCATGGCGAAGCTTGTTCCGCTTGCCGAGCGGATTGAACTGGCGATCGTGTCGCGGCTTCGGGATCGTGTGTTTGCTCGCGACCGCGTGTGGAATGATCGGGGCGGGCTTCACGATCCAATACATCGGGATGACACGCGTGTTCGTGTCCACCGATCTGGCGTTTATCGGCCTGACTCGCCAGCGGCTCGACCTGATCAACCCGCGACTGATTCCGCTGATCGCCCACGATCGGGCCGGCTTCGGCGGCGGCGTGGCGACCGCGGGGCTTTTGCTCTTCTCATGCGTGTGGCATGGCGGCGTTTCGCGGTCGCTATGGCAAGCCCTTTTGATCGGCGGCATCGCCGGCTGGGGCACGGCGATCGGAATCCATCCGATCATCGGCTACACCGATCCCAGCCACCTCGCCCCGGCCATCGCCGGCGCCGCACTTTTTTTCGCCGGTCTCGCCTTTACACACCGCGACGGGCGAGAGAAAAATGTGGAGAGCAAAATGGGACAGCCACCAAATTCGACTAAAACGCACCGCCGTTAGTGAATAGCCGACATGCCGAGTGGCGAACCGACCGTTGCCCGCCCACAGACGGGCGGTAACAGGCTCAGGGGCAGAAAACGGGGTCAGAACTAATTACGAGCCCCAGATTATCGGGGTGAGAACTAGTTCTGACCTTCTGGCCCGTTTTCCCGTCAAGAAGAGTCGCCTCCGCTATCCGGCTGCGACGTCCGCGCGTGGCTCACGCGTGGGAGGATACACCGCGCCTACGTCGCACGACCGCGAGCAGGCCGATTGCACCTAGGCCAAACAGCGCGAGCGACGCTGGCTCGGGCACGGCGGTTACGCCGCTGGTGATCGTCAGATCGCTTGCGAGGCCGTCGTAGTTCGGTCCGCCGCCGCCGGGGGCGACCGCAAGATGAATCGCATTAAAGCCGCCGAATGTGCCGGTTGGGGTGACGCCCGTGCCGGCCTCCACGCCGTTGACAAAGAACGAGAAGACGCCGCCGATATCGTCCACCTTTAGATCGTAGTCGGTGTCGAGAGCGACCGGAGCGGAGCCGATAAGAACGCCCGAATACCCTCCGGAAGTTCCGGAAGTGAAATTGTTCCCGTCGTAGCTGAAATAAGCCACCCAATCACCGCTGGCATCTTCGCCGATCTGCAGATCTCCACCGCGACCGCCGTCGGACGAAAACAGAATGCCCTGCGCATAACTGGTGAGGGCCGCGTGTACTTCGACGGAAAAGTTGTCGTTGGGCAGCGTCGTGGCGCCCGACTGCGTGCCATAAAATCCGCCGGTAGCGCTCCAATCCGAGCTGGTCGAGCTCGGGCCGCCAAGGGGACCTCCCGGGGCCGGATTGGCGCCGCTGTATGGGGTCTCGAAATTATGGCCGCCGACGCTATCGAGCGGCATGCCCGAGGCGGTCGAGCCGCCAGAATATCCGGTGGCGTCGTTCGAGAGCGTCCAATCGGCCACGATCGTGCTTGCCGAAGCACGGTCGGCCACGAATGCGAAGGCCAGCAAACCAGCCGCCACCGCAATTGCATGATGCAGTTTCATCGGATGCCAAATCTTAGTGTTGAAGAAAAACACAATAGCCCGTGCCTCGCATTCCCCGTGCGAGTTCCACAGGCCGGCGTGACTCATCCCACGCAGAATCGCGATCCCCCGAGGCGATCGAATGCAATGCGCAGGCGACATCAACTTGCGCCTAGTTTACGCAGCCGCGCCAACCACTGTCAACCAAGCACCTTTGCAGGGGTGTCTTCGCTGATAGCGGCATCGTGAATTCAGTCGGCATCAAGGCAAGCCTCATTTCAGCAGCCGCGCGTTGAGCCAATCGGCGTGGGCTTGGATATCGCCTTGGTCGGCGAAATCGACCAACAGGCTCAGGCGTTTGGCGCCCGCCAGATCGACCTTGATCGATTGCGAGGCTGTGCCGCCGCGGACGATGGGGCCGTCGTATTTGAGCGTCCAATGGCCGCTGCCGTCGTCGGTGTAAACGCGGAAAAGGGCGCTGCCGTGGCCGGCGGTTTGGTCGTCGATCGCCGTTTCAGCCGCGAATTCGCGAAATGGCTTGTCGAGCACATACGTCAGCCGCGATGCACTGTGCATCCCCAGGCCCTTCAAAAAAAGCTGCCCGCCGGCGCGAAGCTGCGTGCCGAGCACATTGCGGTCGGCATGCCATGGCCATTTCAGATCCAACAGCGGGATATATTGGTAGCTCGCGGGCTTCAGGTCCGAGAGATAGACGCAGCGGCCGCCCAACGGCTGGAGCGCACAAATGTCGTCGGCCGAGAGTTCCAGCGGTGGAGCGTTTGCCGGCGCGGACGCCAATGACACATGGGCTTTGACGTCGTCGAACGTCGTCGCCGACACCAGGAGCCGGGAGCCATCGGACAAGCCGAGCCAAGCGCGAGCGCTGGTCGGATGCGGTTTGGCGGCCAGCGCGGAATTCATCGCAAGGGCAGCGATCTTGGCGGTGCGCACTTTGAGTTCGCCGGCGGCAGTGCGAATGCGAACCACGTCGTCGGTCAGCGAAAGAAGTTCGCCGCTGATTGCGTCGCCGTTGACCAACAGCAATCGATCGCCCCCGGCGCCGGCGGTCGGCAGTTTGGCCAGCAGTGCATCGCCGCTTTGCGGATCGGCCGGCGGATGAAACACGATTCCGGCGATAATTTCCAGCGGCAATTTGACGCTGCCGCCGGACGACCAATCCAACAGAGCCCGCTGCTTGTCGATATCGGCGATGTCGGCAACGATGAGCGAGCCATCGACCAGCAAGACTTGCGTTTGGCCATGCGGCTCGGCCCAGCGTCCCCACCAGCACAAATCGGCAGCCGGCATTTGCTTTGGCGCGGCCGTGGCGGCGGGGCCGGCGAAAGTGAGCCGCCAATCGGCATCGACCGTGCGGAGGCGAGCTTCGAACGGAGCGCCATCTACGGGAACGGCGGTGGGCAAGTCGGCAGCCGCGGCGGCGGAGCAGAGTGCTGCGAGCAGGAAGAGAGGGGCGAGGGGAAGGACAGGGGTCAGGGGTCGGGGGTCAGGGGTCAGAATAAGAAGTGGGACGCGAGGCGGCATGGATGGATTAGGAATATTCCTTGCTGGCGCTGCGGGCTCGTGGGCGGGGGAGTTAGCGCTTTAAAATCGGATTTACCCAGACGGCCCAGGCATCGCCGTTGTCGCCGGCGCTGTGTACCTCGAGCTGCAGCACTCTGAAGTTTCCGACGGGGACATTGCACTCTTGGCTTTCTTCCGCCCCGCGGATCGGACGCGAGATCCAAAGGATTTTTCCATCGCCGCGGGCTTCGAAAGTGATCGCCGATTTCGGCTTCGCCTTGTCTTGCAATCCGACTACTGCCGTAAAGTTGTGAAACTTGCGATCGACCGTGAACGACACGGTCGCCTTGCCGTTTTCCGGCGGGGCCATCGCCAGCGCGTGCTTCACCGTCACGCCGCGGAACGAAACTGTTTGCGGCGACCCCTCGGGCAAACCGCTTGCCCCCTGCTTCCCGAGCGATCCGAGCCCCACCGAAACGTCTTGTTCCGGTAGATCGTCGAGATAAACCATTTTCACGGCGCCGAGTTCGACGCCGGCGTCTTCGCTCGACCGCTTTTCGGCCTTTTTCAAATCCAACCCGCTCAGGCCGGGCAGTGCTTCGTGATACCAGTATTTCGCCCGGGCAAACATTGCGATGACAAACGGGCTCTTATTGTCGCCGATCTTTTCGGCCGCGTTCCACCATGCGTCGCCGAGCTTGGCGCGGTCGGCGGCGCCCGTGGGAGAATCGGGGGGCGCATCCGGAGCGGCAGCTTCCATTCCGGCAAGCTTTTTCAGCGCCACATCGCTGCCGTGCGACAGAAATGGTAGCCCCGCTTTCCAGTCTCCCTTTTGAAAACATAGAAACCGGCCGACGATGAGGTTCGCGTCGGCATCGTCGGGATGCGCGGCGAGCTTCTGCTTCGCGGCTTTAAAATCCTCCGCGACATTCTGCATCCGCTGAGCTCGCGATCGGGCCTCGTGGGCCTGATCGCGCAGCAGTGGCTCGCCGACGGCATCGGCCATCATGGCGGCCACGTTTGCGATTTCGACCGCGGCATCGTAATGATCGGCGGCCAGCGCGTTATCGGTCATCGACAACGCGTGGGTAGCGACGTATTGTTTCTCCGGCGTCGACTTTGCCAGATGCGAAAGCTTGATCATCGCTTGGGCCTTCATATCCCACCCGTCGACGGCGAAGTATGAATCCAAACCGTCGATCGCTTCGAACGCCAGATCGGCGTCGCCGGCTTTGACGGCCAAATCCATCGCCTGCGTGCCCATCACGTAACGCTGATCGGCGTTGTCCTTGGTCTCGGAGGCCAGCTTGATCAAGCTGCGAACTAAATCGAGACGAGCGTCGGCCGTGAGCGCTTTGGCGTAGTCGTCTTTCAGCACGTCGCGCACCTGCGCGAGCGCCTTGGCTTGTGCCGCTTGGTCGGGGATGGGTTTTCGGGTTTCGGCCGCCGCTTCCGGAAGTTTCGGTGATTCTGGCGGCTGTTTGTGCGGTCGCGGCTTGTCTGGTTTGTCGGGATCTGGATTCGTCGCAACCGGCGGATGGATGGCCACCTCCGTTGGCGCGACATCGGGCGTCGAAGGCGGGTGCGGATTGCTGGGCGTATTCGCCGGTTGGATTTTTGGCAATGCCGGATGGGGGGGCGTTTTCGGCTTACCGGTCAACAACTCGTCGCCGGGGTGCTTTTCGACGTTCGTGCCCGAGTTGCTCGGATTCGCTTGGTTCGTGTCGCCGGCGCTTTGGCTAGTGACGACGATATATGCACCGATCGCGATCCCCACGACGACGACCGCTGCCACGATCCCGAAAATCGGCGTCTGCGAGCTTTTTTTCGTCTTGCGCGATGAATAGCCTGAAGCGCTCGATTTGAACGACCCGCGAGGGCTGAGCGGCAGCGGCTCTGGCTCCCAAACGCCGGTCTTTGGCGCCGGCGCGGGATTGTCGATAAAATCCAAGGGTCCGGCAGCAACCGGCTCCTGCACCGCCATGCGAGCCTCGGCCGACGAAGCCGCCGACGGTAGATCGCCCGGCGGAGCCGCTGGGGGCGCCTGCGGCGGAGCGGCCTTGGCCAGCTTTGCCCGCAAGCGGTCGTCATATTCCTTTTTCTTGTCGGGCCGCAGCAGACAAACCTTGGCGGTGGAAATCTGATTGAGCAGCTTCTGCGTAAGTTCGGCGTGCTGGCCCGTTTGCAACGATCGCAGATGCACCATCCGCTGGTCGGCAGCCGCTTCGATCACATCCGGATCCGTCTCGAACGGATTGATCGCCAACAACCGATAATAGTTCGGCGGCTGCTCGGCGGGCGGAATGCCAAGCCATTTGTAATATGGATCGAACGTCGCTGCCATCGGGCTCCCTCTTCCAGGCGCATGTTCCGCTTCCCCGCCGCGCCCGATCGGAAATTTGGTCGTCTGTTGCCATTATGCGGCAGCACTGTTGCAATCGCAAGACTCGCGAGCGCTTGGTTTCGGAGAAGCCAGATGCAACAAGGTGCGGAAGCGCAGGCTTGCTCTGGCGGCCTGTTCAGTCGATCGTTTGCTGCCGCCTGAGACGAGGGATGCGGTCGAAAGGTTCCCTGCCCTGGAACGCTTTTGAACCAAGCGCTATACTAGCATTGGAGCCGTGGTGCAAGGGATGATCGGCGGCGTTCGGGAGATGAGAAGCATGGACCGTGCCCACGCACGACAACGCCGAACGGTGCATTACAGCGGCCGTGTGCAGGGCGTTGGCTTCCGATTTTCGGCCGAACGTATCGCCGGCCAATACCAAGTCGCGGGATTTGTGAAGAACCTTGCCGATGGCCGCGTGTTGCTGGTGGTTGAGGGGGAAATCCCGGAACTGGATCGTTTTCTGGCCGAAGTTCAAGCGGAGATGGCCGGAAACATTCGCACCGTTGCGGTCGAGCCGGGAACCGCATCGAGCGAATTTTCCGAGTTTGGAGTGCGATATTGACCCCGCCCGAGGAAACTCTGCCGACGCCCGGTGCGTAGAGAAGAAGTTAGGTTTTGCCTCTAGACACTAGTCTGATGCGTAAGCGAGGCTAAGCTAGCCAGATGCGTTCGCGAGGCAGAGGATGCCTCAATCCTCGCTGACGCTTCGGGTTAGTGTGCCGCGTGGCACTCGGCCAATCCTCGCTGACGCTTCGGGTTAGTGTGCCGTGTGGCACTCGGCCAATCCTCGCTGACGCTTCGGGCTAGTGTGCCGCGTGGCACTCGGCCTCGTCTGCGAATCGCTCGTGACTTCGGTAGTCACGAACTCGACCGCGACTGCCGTTGCTCGGCGCAACAGGATAAGAAATAGAATGACTCTTGGCGGCGGAATGTTGCTCGCAGCGCTCGGCACCTGGCTGACGCCCCCTTGGCTGTTGGGCGTCGGCGCGGCGATTGGCCTGCTTGTGCTGGCGATCGGTTATGGCATTGCCATGGGTGTTTCGCGTCGGTCTGGCCTGTTTCTACATGATGCCTTACGCGAAGGCTTCTTGCGGCCGGTGTTGATCGTGGCCTGTGTGCTTGCGGTCATCGCGCTGGCGGCTTCGCCCGTGGTGCCGGTCAAAGATTTGATCCGCTCGATCACACGGCTGCCGCACTCCGGGAAAATCGCCCTCGCGGAAACGATTGCTCCGGGCGCCCAGGATCAGCGAGTGGCGCTCGACATCCGCCCGGCCGAGTTGAAATCGCTGCACATCGACAGCGATGAGGATGTGAAAATCTCGTTGATGCAGTTCGGCATCATCAAGCAGGCCCAGCAAGGGCATATCGAGATTACGGCCGGCGAGCCCTACGATTGGTCGCGCGCCAACAGCGAAAACAATCTTTTCTACGGGGAACGAAGCGATGAATCGATGATGAGCATTCGCAACTTGAGCGACAAGCCGGCCCATCTTCAGTTCACCGGCATGACGAGCGAGGAATTTCCGGCCGTGCAAACCGTGCCGCAAACGGCAGCGGCCCTGGTGGGGCTCGTGCTGTTGTTCCTGTTGTTCAAGGCGCTGGCGCCGAAAATTGCCGCCGTGGCTTTGGCAACCGCGCGCGAAGTGACAGTGCAGCCGCTATTTCAGATCGTGGCCGTCGTCGGAGCCTTTGCCCTGCTGGTGGTCATCTATATTCCCGGGAATACGTTTGGCGAAGACGTGAAGATGCTCAAATCGAGCGACGTCACGCTGATCAAGATCCTCTCGGTGATCGTGGCGCTGTGGGCGGCCAGTGAATCGGTCTCCGGCGAACTCGAAGGCCGCACGGCCATGACCGTGCTATCGAAGCCGATCGGCCGGCGACAATTCTTGATCGGCAAATTCGTGGGCATCATCTTGCCGGTGGCCCTGCTGTTCTTGATCCTGGGCTCGGCGTTTCTGCTCACGGTTTCCTACAAAGTGGTTTACGATGCCCGCGAATCGGCGAAGCTCGAGCCGAACTGGATCGAATGTTATCAGGCGATGATCACGTCGGTGCCGGTGCTGGTGCTGGCGTTTTTCGAGGCCGTCGCGCTGGCCGCCTTGAGCGTGGCCATCTCGACGCGGCTATCGGCCTTGGCGACGCTGATCATCTGTTGCTCGGTGTACGTGCTCGGGCACTTGGTGCCGATGCTGGTGGCGTCGAGCGCGAGCGACAGTTACGGATTTATCAATTTTACCGGTCAATTATTTTCTGCCGTGTTGCCGGTGCTCGACCATTTCGAGAGCGAAGCGGCTGTGGCAACCGATGCCGCCATCCCGCTGGTGTACATTGCTTGGGCCGGCCTCTATTGCCTTCTCTACAGCACGGTGGCTATGCTCGTCGGTTTGACTCTTTTCGAAGACCGCGATCTGGCCTGATGCGAGCAGCCTGTTGAAGACATCTTGCCGCCGGATGGCGTCTGCCATCCTCTGTGGGCAACCCACCGCGGGGCGCAGAAGGCACACGGAGAGTGCCTGCTACGATGACGGGGCCGAAGCCAGCTAGTTGCAGTCGCCGGATTGCTTGCGCGGCCGTCTCCAAGCAGAATGTCAGAGAGTCGCTGCGTTGACCGCTGGCCTTGATCCCGACATCTCTTCTCCGCTTGCTTCATGCAGAAATTTGGCTGGAACTCGTTCCACCGCACCCGGCGATTTGCGTCTCCATCGAGCGGCGCGAAATTTCGCCTGGCGGCGGCAAGCGTTGCCGCGGCGGTGATGCTCGTCCTGCTGTTGATGTTGCTCTCGGCATTGGCCGACTTGCTGGTCACTCGCGGAAGCTTGGAAGTATTTCCAGGCGAGCGGGCCGAGGCGCCCGCAGCGGCAGGCAACCCCGATCAGATCGGCCCGACAGTCGAATATCGCGATCGCGGCCTGCTGCCGCTCGTTTGGCGGTTGCGTGGGACGATGCTTGGTTCGTTCGCCGAGTGGTCCTACGATCATTGGTATGCTCTACGATCGAACTCGAAATGCCTGCTGGCGTTGATTGTCGTGGGTTGGAGTTTGGCGCTGGCGTATGGATTATCGCGCTACGGTTTGGAGCGCTGGGCGCAAACGGCAACGCTCGATGTCGTGCGGCGGTTGCGAAATGACCTGTTTCAACATTCGACGCGGCTTGGGGCGGGCGATTTGCTGCTCGGACAGCGGCAAAATGTCGTCGAGTTGTTCGTCGAGCGCATCGAAACGTTCGCCACCGGATTGGTCGCGTGGTATCGCGCGGTGCCGCATGCGGTATTAGTGTTGGTGCCGTTGGCAATCGTCGCGCTGTGGGTGGATCCTTTCTTGGCGCTCGCGATTATTCTGCTGGCGGCGTTGAGCCGGCTGATGTTCAACGCGCTTCGAATTCGCTCTCAGCAGCGCGATAAATATTGGGGCGATCGAGCGGCGCAACAGCGGGCCACCCTGGTTGAAGATCTGCGGCAGGTGCGATTGCTGGCCAATTTTGCGCCGATCGCCGATCAGGTCGGTCCGTCGTTCGAAACGCGATTAAACCAAGCGCATGCGGCCGCGGTTCGCCAGCACACGAGCCGGGCAGCCACTTGGCCAAGCGTCATCGTGTTCATTCTTGCCGGCGTGGGACTGAGCCTTTTGGTCTGCGGATGGAATGTGTTGCACGAGCCGCCGCGGCTTTCGCTTTCAGGCACGGTGTTGATGAGCGGCGCGCTGCTGGCGGCCGTATTTCCGATTTGGACGTTGCGGCAATTGTCCACGGCCCTCTCGACTGCCGAACCGGCCGCGGCGGAAATCATGGCTTATTTAGAGCGGCAACCCGCCGTGGGGCAAGTCCCCGAGGCCAAACCGCTAACGCGGCCGAGCCGCGATTTGGCGCTCGCCGGCGTTACGCTGGCCGCCGTGCGCGGGCATCGGCTTTTGGACGACGTTTCACTGACGATTCCATGCGGCAGCAGTATGGGAATTCTCGCCTCGGATCATGAAACGCCGCTGGCGATGGCCGGCCTTTTGGCCCGATTCTACGATCCCACCGCGGGCCGTGTTTTGTTCGACGGCAAAGACATTGGCCGGGCGACGTTGGCGTCCGTCCGATCGCTGGTCAGCCTGTTGTTGCCCGATCGCTTTTTGGCAACCGGAACGGTGACGGAGAATTTGAGCTGCGGCGATGCGCGGATTTCCGCGGTCGAAGTTGCGGATGCCGCGCGGCAAGCCCATGCCTATGAATTCATTCAGCGGTTGCCGCAAGGATTCGATACGATCATCGGACCGCATGGCTTTCATCTCGCGCCGGCAGAGCAAATGCTGTTGGGCTGGGCGCGCGTCGTATTGCGGAATCCGGCAATCATCATCCTGGGAGAATGGAAACAAGAATTCGATGCGGCGATGAGCGAACAATTGGCTGCCGCCGCCGCCCGAGCGATCGCCGGCCGCACGGTAATCGTCTTGGCTCGACGGTTGCCCACGCTGCGCGCCGTGGAACGGATTCTGTTGTTCCACCAGGGAAAGCTGCACGGCGACGGTAGCCACATCGATCTGCTCGCGGAATCCGAGCTGTACCGGCACTTGAACTACGTGCGGTTCAATGAATTTCGTAATCAAGTAAGCGGGGAGTGGTGAAGGCTCGAATGGCGGGCGACGCCACGTGGCGATTCAAGGGGGTCAGGCACATTTTCCGGCGGTGCGCCGATCGGCGATTCAAAGGGGCTGAAAAGGTGTCAGGAACCGTTTTTTCCGCTTTCTGCCCCGCCGGCTTGCAAATGAACCGCTTTGTGGAGCGCGTCGGTCTCTGTTTCTTGGTTCGAGTGGTCATCCCAGTATCTCCTATTTGAGGGTTGGGCAAACTCCTCAATAGAAGCGCTGGGACGGTCCTTTTTCATTGATTTAAAGGATTTTGGGGACATACCAGGGGACGCAGCTCTTTTTCACGACTGATCGTCGGGCGGGTTCTTCGGCGGGCAACAGAAACGAGCTGCGTTCTGCTGCGTCC